>JAZGDV010000042.1:0-5529 GCA_036478175.1 Thermoplasmata archaeon | reverse complement strand
GTCGCAGTCCAGGGCGGCCAAGACGCTCATGTGGAAGCCGGGCACATCGCCAGGCGGAAACAGGAACCCATTGCGCCCGTCCTCGATGTACTCCGGGAAGGCTCGGTAATTCACGGCCACCACGGGTTTCCCACATGCCATGGCCTCGAGGGCCACCATGCCCTGGGTCTCGAACTGGGAGGCGATGGTCATGACGTCGGCCGCGGCATAGTAGGCGGGAAGCTCCTCTTCTGGCACGAACCCCGTGAAGAGGACGTCGTCCGAGAGGCGGTGGCTCTGGACGAACCGCTTGCATCCCTCGAGTTCGGGACCTGTTCCGACGATGAGGAGTTTGCAGCCGGGTCGTCGCCGCTGGAGGCCCGGGAAGGCCTTCAGGAGGAAGGCGATGTCCTTCTCCGGGGCCACCCGACCGACATGGAGAAGGAGCTCCGCGTCCCCCAGGTCGTGCTTTTCTCGCACGGCCTTTCCATCCAGATCCGGTCGAAACCGTTCCAGGTCCACGCCGTTGGGGATTACCTCCGTCCGCCGCATGTGGGGTGCCAGCACCCGCAGTTCGTCCAGGACGGCCTGGGTCGGTGTGACGACCGCCCCCGATCGGTGGAGGAACGCGCGCAAGTACCTCGAGATGAGGCCGGTCAGGACCCGGGAGCGTCGCTTGAAGGGGGTGTAGTAAGGAATCGCGTCGATGATCATCGTGTGAAAGGTCAGGATCATCGGCAGGAACAGTTCCCGGGAGGCCCACATCCCCTTGAGGCCCATGAAAGCGAAGCCATGGGCGTGGATCAGGTCGGGTTTGTACTTCGAAAGGACGTTCAGCTCCCGTTTGGTAGGAAGGAAGGAGATGCGGTAGCCGGGCATGCGTCGGAGCTCCCGCGCCCGGCTGAAGACGGTGTCACGAGGCGGCGCCTCCCCCGAATCCCCGGCCGCCGGAGCGACGACGAGGACCTGGTGCCCTCGCGCCTCGAGGCCGCGCTTCGTGTTTCGGATGGAATTTACGACCCCGTCCACCGTAGGGAGGTACGTGTCGGTAAAGACGGCGATTCTCACGGACCTGCCACCTTACGGGCGCGGTCCACGACCTCGCCCGGAGAATCGCCCAGGAGACGAACCATCGCCAGCTTTTCGGGGCCCCCCAGATCGTAGATGAGGTCCGGGAAGGCCTTGGCCCGGCGAATCGCCTCCCGGGTTCCCCAATCCATGGTCCGGGCATCCTGGGGTTCGTCCTTTCGATCGAAGGACCCGATGGCCAGGCCTGCCCCCCGCGCGCGATCCATCAACCCGGCATCGTACCGCAGGTTCATCGCCGCACGGCGGGCAGGATCGAACTCCATCGCGGCGAGGATGACTCGAGCCACGTGGCGGGAGGCGCCAAAGGCGGGGGGACCCACCGCGGCCGCGCGCGCCCCAACGCGCACGATCCGGCCCGTGATCGCGCACACATCGCCCAGGTCGTCCGCTGCGGGCAGGGCGTAGGCCAGGTTGACGCCGACCTCCGGGACGAGATCGGGATCCAGAAATCCCAGGAGTTCCTCCGTCGCGTCGCGGACGGCGGTCCACACCTGCCAGCGGTCTTCCCTGTATCCCGCGTTGATCAGGCGCAAACCGTGGCCCACGGCGTAGGCGGTGGCGAAGCCGGCGGCAACCCGCTTCCGGGCGGCTTGAATGCTCTCCGACAACCCCCGGTCCAAGGCGAGATACCCCGCGATGGTCGATGCGTAGGCGCAGCCGCTCCCATGCAGCTCGTTCCGGTATCGGTGGCCCGGGAAAGATTGGAAAGATGTCCCGTCGTAGAGGATGTCCACGAGCTTCCCCTCGAGGTGCCCACCCTTCACCAACACGGCTTCCGGCCCGAGGGCGTGGAGGGCTTGGGCTGCGTCCTTCATCTCCTGGATCTCCCGGACGGGGACCCCCGTCAGGGTCTCGGCCTCAGGGAGATTCGGAGTGAGGAGCGTAGCCATGGGCAAGAGATGTTCCTGCAAGGCCTCGGGTAACCCGGATGTGTGGAGGGAGGAACCGGAGGTGGCCACCAAGACGGGATCGACGACAAGGGGGGCGTCCAACGAGGCGAGCTCCTCCGCGACGACCTTGACGATGTGGGGGGAGTACAGCATCCCGGTCTTCGTTGCGTGCACGACGAGATCATCTCGAACGGCCTGAATCTGAGCCCGGACGGTCTCGACGGACAGCGGTTCGGTGGCCACTACCCCCTGGGTGTTCTGGGCCGTGACGGCCGTAAGCGCCGTGGCTGCGTGGACCTCGAGGGCGGCCAGGGCCTTGAGATCCGCCTGGATTCCGGCGCCGCCGCCCGAATCGCTTCCCGCGACCACGAGCACCGTGCGCACGAGGCCAGCATGGGACCGGTCCGGTTAAAGGCCTTTTCGCCCGGTCTCCGTCTTATCCCTTTATTACCGGTCGCTCGATGAGAACGGCATGCGCGCCCGGAGCGGCCACATCCTCCTCGGTCCCAAGGTGCGCTTTCAGGATTTGGAGCCCCTCTTCCGGGAACTCTTTGCCCTCTTCCTCGAGGAATCGGAGCAGACGCGGGACGACCCGGAGTTCTTCGAGATCATCCTGGAGGAGAACCTCCGAGACCTCCGGAATGATCGGAAGCCCGAGGGGTTCAACCGGGACGGAATGATGCGCCTCATCTTTCCCCTCAGCGAGCGGAAGGAGTTTTACCTGTACGCAAGCTCGCGCAGCGTCGAGGTGCCCCGGGTGACCCAAGCTCTCAGCCAGCTTCTGCAGCAGAACAGGATCCCTCACGAGGTCGAGTGGGATGGGCTGCTACGCGACGCCGGGAAGCCCTGATCAGCCGAGAGGCACCCGGAGGACATCATGGTAGACCGCCCCCGTGGGCCGTAGCTCGCTTTGTTTGAGCTGCAGCGTCTCGACCCGTTGCGTGCCGTAGGTCTCGTCGCGATGGGCCGCGAGCACCTCCGTGAGTTCTCCGACGTCCTTTCGGCTCTTCACGCGTCCCACGGTCAGGTGAGGCGTGAACCGGCGACGCTCGCGTTCGAACCCCAGTTCCTGCAAGGCTCGTTCCATGCGCTTGGCGATTCGCACGAGCGGATCCCCGCCTTCCACCCCAATCCAGAGAACGCGAGGATTGCGGGCATTCGGAAAGGCCCCACTCCCGTGCAGGGTGAGGGTGAAGGGGGCCTCCCCCTCGGCCGCTCCCGTGATGGCCTCCCGGACGAAGGAAACGAGGCCGTCGTCGGTCTCCCCGAGGAACTTGAGCGTGATGTGGAGGTTCTCCGGCGACACGATCCGGACACGGGCCCGCGTCCCTCGGAGGGCGTCCAGCAGACGCACCATCGCGCGGGTGGCCCTGATCTCCACCGCGATGAAGGCTCGCATGCCTCAGGCCCCGATGGAGGTGCCGACGAAGTCGCCGCCCACGATGGCCCCTTCGAGGGAGGCGAGGTCGCGCCCGTGGACGACGATGAGGGGAATCGCCGCCCGTTTGACCACGCGGGTTGCATAGGGGTCGAACACCATGGAAGGCCCCGCCAACCCCGTCGGTTCCCCCGCGAGGACCGCCAGTTCCTCGTAACTCATCCGGTCGATGCGCGTGGCGCGCGAGTCCCGATGCGGGTCCGCCGTGTACACTCCATCGACGCTCGTCGCGTTCACGATGTGGCTGGCCTGGACCCGCTCCGCCAGCTCCGCGGCCACCCCGTCCGTGGTGAGGGAGACCCGGACGCCGCCCATGACCACCAACGGATGCCGCGTTCCCGCCTCCTCCGCTTCCTCGTAGCTCTCCGGTACCGACGGAGACGCCATCGGCCCGAGGGCTTGCAGAAGAAGGCGAGCGTTCAGGCGGGTGACCACGATGCCCATCTCGTCAAGAGCACGCTCGTCCAGACCCAGGGCACGGCCGACCTCGATGTAGGATCGAGCCGGCCGACCCCCGCCTGTCACTAGGAAGAGCTTCCGCTCCTCGGCCAACCGGGTCAGCAGGGAAGCGAGGGTCTGCAGGTACTCCGCATCCCCCTCTCCCGGGACCAAAATGGACCCTCCCAAGGAGATCACCACTCGCTCTGGGGGCATGCCAATCCTCTTTATAGCGGGCAGAGGGTTTGGATGATAAAAGTGTATGGCGACTCAAGAGAAGGGTAAGGAGCGATACCTCTTCAAGCGCAAGCTCGAGGAGATCGAGGCAGCCGAAGGCAGAGGGACGGAGCTCATCTCCCTCTACGTGCCTCCCAAACGACAGATCTCGGACGCGACTGCGTACCTCCGCCAAGAGCTGAGCCAGTCCAGTAACATCAAGAGCAAGACCACCCGGAAAAACGTGACTTCGGCCATCGAGTCCATCCTATCGCGGCTCCGGGCCTTCCGGAAGGTGCCCGACAGGGGCCTGGCCTTCTTCGTGGGACACAAGCAGGTGGGCGCCGACCAGACCCAGATGGTCTCTTTCGTCGTGGAGCCTCCGGAGCCCATCCCAACCTTCTGGTACCGTTGCGACTCGCGTTTCTTCACGGAGCCCTTGGAGGAGATGCTCCGAGAGAAGGACCTTTACGCCCTCCTCGTCATCGATCGCTCGGAGGCGACCCTGGGCCTGCTGCGAGGCAAGCGGATCGAGGTGATCAAGAACGTGCAGAGTCTCGTCCCCAGCAAGCACAGCAAGGGAGGACAGTCCGCCCGCCGCTTCGAACGGCTCATCGAACAGGCCGCCCACGTGTTCTTCGTCAAGGTGGGCAACCTCCTGACGGACGCCCTCCTGGGCATGGGCGACTTGAAGGGGATTCTCATCGGGGGACCGGGGTACACGAAGGACTTCTTCCTGGAGAAGGACTACCTTCACCACGAGCTCAAGAAGATCGTCCTGGAAACCTTCGACCTCGGGTACGCCGACGAGTCGGGGCTCCGGGAGATGGTGGAGAAGGCGAAGGATACCCTGGCCGACCTCGACCTCATGCGAGAGAAGCGCCTCGTCCAGGCCTTCATGGATCAGGTGCGCCGGCCGGATGGGGGCCTCGCGGTGTACGGGGAGGAGGAAGTGCGCAGGGCCCTCGGCCTGGGGGCGGTTGACGTGCTCTTCATCTCCGAAGGCCTGCGGAAGGTGCGTCTCGAGATACGCTGTCCCGACTGCGGCCATCGGGGCCACGTGACGACGGAGAGCGGCGAACCGGGCCCGTGTCCGGAGTGCGGATCGGACTTGGACGTGGAGGACGACGTGGACGTCGTGGAGGAGCTGACGGCCCTTGCGGAAAGCGTCGGCACCGGCGTCGAGTTCCTCTCGGTGGATTCGGAGGAGGGGGCGCTCTTCGCTCGAACCTTCCGAGGACTGGGTGGCCTCCTGCGCTTTCAGGTGGCCGGATGACGGAGGATCCCTGGCGGGACCTCACGGATGCGGTCGCCGCCCTCGTCCGCGCCGGCGAGGAGACCCTAGGCTTGCCTCGGGTGGACGTTCCGTTCGAGCTGCCCGCGCCCCAATTTGGGGACATCGCCCTCCCCACGCACGCCTACGCGAAGGCGGCGCGGGCCTCACCCCCTGAGATTGCCGCCCGGTTGTCGGAGGCCATG
>JAZGDV010000041.1:0-5949 GCA_036478175.1 Thermoplasmata archaeon | reverse complement strand
TCGAGGCGGTCGTACTTGAGAATCTTCCGGACGTACTCCCGCCGGACGGTGACGGTGTGGGCCATCTTGTCGGAAACCACCCGCCCCTCGAGGAGCGAGCCTCGGACCTTCAGGTGACCGTGAAAGGGGCAGCTGGGGTCGTCGCAGGCCCGCTCGGGGGCCGGGACGTCGAGTCCGATATCTTTCGCCTGTTGCGTCATTTGGTCACCTCGCGTTCTTCACCCGGTCCTCGGGTCGGTACCGCAACCGATCCCCGCGCACGATGATGCCTTCGCCCACGGCGAAACGGAAGGTGTTGCCTGCCTTGGGGACCCGTACCTCCATCCCGTCCGACTCCAGGAGAAGGGTGTTCCTCGTTTCATCCACCACCCGACCCTCTACCCCGCGTTGGTTCGGGTCGGTGGCCTCCACCACCTCCACATCAAGGCCGATGAGCTCGTGCTGGACCAAGACCTTCCTTCTCGAATCGTTCACCTCACGTAATCTCCACGTGGTACCCCAGATCTTGGAGTGTCTGTTCGACCTTCTTGCGGTGTTCGCCCTGCAACTCGATGCGTCCCTTCTTGACGGTACCGCCCGCCGCCACCTTCGTCTTCAGGGTCCGTGCCAGTTCGTCCAAGTCGACATCCCCGGCATCGAGCCCCTCGACGATGGTCACGACCTTGCCGTACCGCCGCCGGTCGCTCGTAATGCGTATCCGTTGGGTCTCCTTGGCGATCTCCTCACAGATGCAGATCTCTTCAGGGAGCCCGCATGTTGCGCAGATCGCCATCTAGGCCCGTTCCTCCTCGGTGGTTTCCGTCACGGTTTCCTTCACTCCTTTCAAACCTTCCTGTTCAGCAAGGACAGTGAGTACGCGGGAGATGTTCTTCCGAAGGGCCCGAATCTTGCCGGGGCTGGGCGGGGCACCGCCCATGGCGGCCACCCCCCGCTCGTGCATGAGCTCGTCCCGGAGGTCCTTCAACCGGGACTTCCGTTCTTCGAGAGCCATCTCCCGGATTTCCTTCGTCCTCAGGAGGGCCATCTATTCCGCCTCCTTTCCCTTCTTGGCCGCAGCCGTCTTTTTCTTGTTCGCGGAGGGCTTCTTCTTCGGGGCCTTCCCCTTGGCGGGTGTCTTCTCGGAAGCCTTCTTGGCGGCGACCTTCTTCGGGGCGGCCTTGACCTTCTTCGTCTCAGGCGACGGCTTGGTGCGCCTCTCCCTCGGCTCCGCCTTCGAGGGTGCCTCGGGGCCGTCCTCCGAGGTCACCTCGGTGGAGTCCAACGGAGGCGCGGGGACCGCCGGTCCCTCGGGGGCGATGGCAGGCTCTCCCTCGACGATCGGCTCCGCGGCCTCTGGTTCCGCCACGGGCTCCTCGGGCGGGGCCTCTCTGGGCTCCGCCGGGGCCTCTTCCGTCGGGGGCGCCCCCTCAGGACCCGAAGGCTCGGCAGGCGCCTCAACCGCCACGACCTCGATCTCGTCGGGAAACTTGGCGTTGGGGTCCGTAATCCATACGGTGACCCCGATGGTCCCTCGCTTCAATTTGGCCGTGGAGAAGCCCTGATCGACCCAGAGGTTCTTGGGCTCTCCGTTGTACTTGATATGGCCCGCGTTGAATTTTTGTGTGCGGTGCCGCTGGCTCGTGAGCTTGCCCGAGAGGCGAATGAGGGCGCCTCTGGCTCCGGACGCCATGATTCGGCGAAGGGTGGAGTGGCCCGCCCGGCGGAAGTGCCATCCTCGCTCGAGGGCGCTGGCGAGCTTCTCGGCCATGATCTGCGCGTTGATGGCGGGATTGCGTACCTCTTCGACCTCGATCTGGGGGTTGTCCAAGTCGAATCCCCGATCCACGTTGTACGTCAGCGCTTTGATGCTCGCGCCCCGACGCCCGATGACGATGCCGGGCCTCTCGGCGAAGAGGGTGATCCGGGTTCCCATTGGCGTCCGCTGGATGTCCAACCCGCCGAAGCCGGCCCGTGCCGTCTCCTGCATGACGTACTCCTTCAGGAGCACCCGCTTGAGGTTATCCGCCACAATCTTTCGCTCCGATGCCACTATTCCACCTCCATCAGGATGACCTCGATATTCGTCATCTCCTTCATCCACGGGCTGCTCCGCCCGAACGCCCGGGCCCGGTAGGACTTCACGGGGCGACCGCGATAGGCAGAGATGTGATGGATGATCATTTTCTCCGCGTCCAGCCCCTTGTACTCGGCGTTCTCCTCCGCGCTCTCGAGGAGGCGCAGGATGTGCTGGGCCACCTTTACGGGATAGCCGCCGGGACCCACGCCCGACTGATGGGCGACCTCCTTGTTGTAGCGGCCATAAGGGATGGCGCGCCGCTTCGCCATCACGTCTTCGAGAAGTTCCTTCGCCGCGTCCAGGTGTTGTCTGCGCAAAGCGCGACAGACCTCGCGCGCCTTCTTGGGCGAGATGGGCAGTTCCCGGCCGTAGGCCTTCGCCGTCGTCTCCTCGTCAACGTCCTGGGAATAACCCATCGCTCACCCCTATTTCAGCGGGAGGAACTTGGAGGAACGCGTCGCGCCGACGCCGGGGCCCGAGTGCTTCACCGGCTTCCGCGTCATCGCGAACTCTCCGAGGTAGTGTCCAATCATCTGGGCCCGAATTTCGAAGGAAACAAATTCCTTCCCATTGTGAACTGCCACTTTGCGTCCAACGAAGGTGGGGAGAATGGGAATGTCCCGGCGGTGCGTGCGCACCAGCTTGCCGTCCCCGTCCTGCAGCTTTCGCACGACGACCTGATGCTCCGCGGACAGCTCCCGACCGTAGGTCCGGCGGACCCGGGCAGGGAGGAGGGGAAGCAACTCCCTCAGGCTCATGGCCTGCAGCGCCTCGAGGGTGTGCCCACGATACGTGAACTCCCGCTTCCGTCGAGCATCGGCCGCTCCCACGCGCTTCCGCGCTCTCCGTCGGGCCGCCTTGGCGGATCCACTTCCACGCTTCGGCATGGCTATCCCCTCCCTCTTCTCACATTCTTCTTCCGCTTCTGCGGAGAGAGGCGACCGACCTTCCGGCCGGGGGGCGCGTTCCGCGAGACCGTGCTCGGCCTCCCCACGTGCTGATGGCTCCCGCCACCGTGGGGGTGCGAGACGGCATTCATGGCCACGCCTCGGACCTTAAAGGCCGCTTTGGCCGTGCTCCGGAACGCATTCACTTTCTTCCCTGCCTTCGCGAACGGCTTCTCTTGCTGGCCGGACCCGGCTACCACGCCGACCTGGGCGCGGCATGCGGGGTTGAGATTCTTGAACTCCCCCGAGGGAAGCTGAATCATGGTCTGGGCGCCGCGAGAGACGACGACGGCCGCGGTACCCGCCGCGCGACAGAGTTTCCCGCCATCACCGGGCATGAGCTCGATGTTGTAGACGAGGGTGCCCTCTGGGAGGCCGCCAATCTCCACGATATGGCCCCGCTCGATCTCGCCCGCGCCCACGCATACTTCCTGACCCACGGCGAGCCCATCGGGCGCGAGAAGAAGATACTCACCCTCCTTGAATCGAACGCGGGCCAAGGGAGCGCTCCGCCCGGGGGCGTGGAGGATCTCGGTCACGAGGCCCGAAGCTTCTTGCAGCGAGGGCAACGAAACGGCACCGGCATGCCGGTGGCTGGGGGATCGGTACGTAGGCGATCCGCGTCCTCTGTGCTGAGTGATGATTCTTTTTCCCATGAAACCCTTCAAAACACGCCTATCCGCATGCCGATCTCCTCTGCCGAGGAGGCGGCCTGCAGCTTGATGATGGCGTGTTTTCCGTCTTTCTTCGTATGGGTATTCACCTTTTCTACTTTGGCCTCAAAGAGAGACTCGAAGGCCTGCCGAATCTCCGTCTTCGTGGCGTCTCGCCGTACCACGAATTCCAGGCGGTTGCCATCCTTGAAGTCCTGGGACGCCGTGCCGGAGAGGTAATTGAGGGACTTCTCCGTCACGATGGGATAGAGCAACACGCCGTGGGGGTCTGCGATCATGGCCAGTCTCCGAGTTCATCAAGGGCATTCTTACTGAAGAGGGTGAGCCTCCCCGGCGCGCCGCCGGGGGCGAGGACCTCCGCGTTGAGCCCCTGGGGTTCCTGAATCTCCACGCCCGGGAGGTTGGCGAAGGCGCGGCGGCCCACGGCCTCTCGCGTAAGCACGACCAACGGACCCTTCGGCCTGCGATAACGCCGCCCCCGCATTGTCCCCCGCCCCGCCCGGACTTTGCGTCCGGACGCCCGGGCCAGGTCCTCGTCGACCCCGAGTCGTTGGAACAGCTCCAGGGCCTCCGCGGTGTCGGTGAACTCTTCCACCTTCTCCTCCAGGATGACGGGCAGCGAGAGATCCTCCGGGAAAAGGTGCCCCCTCCGCCGTACCCAAGCGGGATCTGCCGTGGCGGCGAGAGCGGAAGCTCGGGCAAGGCGTCGCTCCTTCTTGTTCAGTTTCTTCTTCCATTCTCGATCCGGACGGGGAGGGTGGGCGCGCCGTCCGCCGACGGTCCCCGGGGCCTGCGCCCCTCGACCGCCGCGTCCTTTCAAGCGGGGAACGCGCGACACGCCCCGCCCCTTGCCCCACCCCTCCACGGCGTGACGGAGGCCGGCCCTAGGCGCCGGTCCGTAAGGCTGCCGACGGTTGGCCTGGAACGCGCTCACCGCACGCCGAATCGCGTCCGGTCGCACCTCGTGCTCAAAGATGGGTGGCAAGTCGACCGCTTTCACCGGCTTGCCCTTCACGGAATAGAGGTAAACCTGTCCCCCCCTTCGCTTCGGGCGTCGGGCGGGCTTCTCCTCTCCCTCCTCTCCCTCCTCTTCGAGGACGAGGTATTCCTCCCCCTTCAACGCCTTCAAGATACGCTCTCGCAGCTCGGGAACCGTGCCGGAAGCGTCCAGGTCCAGGGTCTCTGCCCACTCCTGGAGCTGGGCCTTGCGGGCACGCCGCACATCTTTCGGCTCGATGTCGGGGCGGGCGCCCTCCTCTTCGCTGGGCTTCTTCGCCACGCTAGGCCCCCTGTTTCGACGTGAGGGAGACGTACGCAAACTCGGGCTCTTCGACGACCTTCGGCTTGCGGGCCCGCATGGGGTCCCGCAGGCGCACGAGACGCTTGGATGGTCCGGGAACGGAGCCCTTCACGAGAAGGAAGGCGTTCCGGAGCTCCCCGTACCGGAGGAAACCCCCCGCGGGATTGATCTCCGTGGGGTCGTCTCCGATCTTCAGAACGAGTTTGTTGTACTCCGTTCGCTGGTGGTACCCCATCTGTCCTGCCTGGGGGACGGTGGGACGGGTGTAGCCCGGCTTGAAGGTTCCCAGGGTCCCGACCCGACGCCGGATCTTGCTGTCCTTGTGACTTAGGATCTTGATGCCCCAGCGCTGTACGGCCCCCTGGAACCCCTTCGCCTTGGTAACCGCCGCAACGTCCACGAGCCGTCCATCCTCCGCGAAGTCGTGGACGGTCAGCTCCTTTCCCAGTTGCTCCCGCGCATAGGCGAGGCGCTCGGCCACCGTCCCCCCTCCGACCCGGGTCTCCATGACGTCAGGGACCTTCTTCGGAATGCCCGGCACCAGGCGCGGTTGGGTGTACGTGAGAACCCGGACCTCGTCGAGAGACTCGGGGTCGAAGCGATCCCAGTCGGCGGTCGTCTTCCCCTTCCCCACCGGCCGGCGGCGGCCGAGTTCGCGATCGAGGTCGGAGCTCCACACCTCGCCGCGAGCCCGCAGCCCCGAGGGACCCTCCTCGTAGAGGCGGACCGCCCCGACCTTCATCGGGGGCGTCTCCAAAACGGTCACGGGGACCTGAATCTCCTGGCCGCTCGAGGGGCTGTTGGGATTGAAGTCGACGAGGAGGACGTGGGTCATCCCGGCTTTATAGCCGGCGAAAGATTGGATGCGAGGGCTTCCGCTGACTTCGGGCCATGAACCGAAATGGGGGACCTCCTTGCGGGCCCGTTTCCGCGGCGAATAGGCCATGGACCCGCGGCGGGGCCGGTGGACCT
>JAZGDV010000040.1:0-3106 GCA_036478175.1 Thermoplasmata archaeon | reverse complement strand
ATTGAGGCGGTCCGCCACACGCATTTGCTGAATCGGGCCATTTCCGAGCTGAAGGCCCTCGATGACGAGGCCCTCCGTCGGGTCGCGGCCCACTATGCCGAGGGCTATGCGCGCCTTCTGGGGGACGTGCGGGAGTCCCAGGGCCACGAGACCGCCGTGTCGAAGGACGATGTGGTGTTCGGCGGGAGCACCGTCCGGGAGATCGAGGAGGGAGTTCTCGAGGTTGTCCTGGACGTCCGGGGTCGTCAACGTCTGCCTGTGGTGAATTTCGCCGCCGGCGGTCTCGCCACGCCGGCCGACGCGGCTCTCATGATGCAGATGGGATGCGACGGCGTCTTCGTGGGCTCGGGCATCTTCAAGTCCGACAACCCCGCCGAACGCGGGAGGGCCATCGTGGAGGCCACCACCCACTTCGACGACCCCGCACTCGTGGCCAAGGTGTCCGAAGACCTGGGCGAGGCGATGAAGGGTCTCGACATCAGTCAGCTGGCCGCCGAGGAGCGGATGCAGGAGCGGGGCTGGTAAGGACCCGGACGGCCTCCCGAAGCAATCGGTCCACGCCGCTACCCGTGAGTGCCGAGATGTGCCGCCGCGTTCCGGTCCCCGGACCGAGGTCCGCCTTGTTCTCGACCTCGAGAAAGGGCATGGCTGGGAAGGTAAGGCGGATGTCAGAAAGGAGGGCCTCCTGGTCCTCCAAAGGGTAACCGGAGATCCCCGTCGGATCGAGGAGGAACACGATGAGATCCGCCACGTGACGGAGGGCGACCAGCGCCTTCCGTTCCACCTGGTTCCGTTTACTCACCGGGCGATCCAGGAGGCCCGGTGTGTCCATGACCTGGAATCGATGTCCCCCGACGGTGAAGTGACCAAGGGCGAGGTCCTGGGTCGTGAAGGGGTAGGTCGCGACGGTCGGACGCGCCCGACTGAGGGCCTGGACGAGTTGGCTCTTCCCCACGTTAGGAGAACCGGCGATGACTATGGTAAGGAGATTGGGATCGACTCCAGGGACGCGTCGCAGGTCACCACGAGCTTTGCGGAGGAAGGTGAGGGAGGAGTCGATCTCCCGAAGAACGGACGCGACGCGTCCGTGGAACGCCCTGCTGGCTCGCTCGATCTCGTCCCTGGATGCGCTCGCCCGCATCGTCCTCCTTGCGTCTTGAGCCCGCCTAAGCACCTGCTCCCGCGCCCAGCTGAGGGAACCCAGATTCCGTTTCGTATCGTCAATGCCGGCAATTACGTCCAGGAGCTCACGATAGAAGGGGGGCAGGGTGTCGATGGAGGGAAAGGAGGTGTAGACCCTCTGCAAGCCGGTCCGAATGGGCTTCCCGAAGGCACCGATGCTTTGCAAGGCGCGCGAGCGAGCCCGATCGAGGGCCGACCGACCTGTGCCCCGTACCTTTCGGGTCGCTCGGAAACCACGATCCAGAAGTTCCTCGGCCGTGGGGACGGGGGGCAGCCGGAAGATTCCAACCATGAGGGATGCGAGGTACAATGCGTCCTAGAGCAAGAGATTAATCCCCAGTGCGACCAGGATGATGAGCAGAATGAGGGCCCGGCTCACCCCGGCGAGGAAGTTGGTGATGACGAAGTAGGAGGCGTTCAAGAGCTCCCCCTGGTCGTTGAAGAAGGAATAGACGTAGAGGGGGACGGTGTCGGTCATGAGGGGGACGCTGAGGAGAAGGAAGAGGCCCACGTACCGCGTCTTCGCCACGAACCGCACGCACAGGTCGCGGAACCGTTTCCCCAAGGAACGCCGGGATGAGACCCGGTCGATGATCCTGTCCGCCCGCTTCCCCATATGGTAGACGAGGAACGAACCGGCGGCCTTCCCCCCACCCACGGTGAGGGCGGCGATGGCCCAGAAGCCGGGCTGCGTGAGGAGCGGGACGAGCGCCACCTCCACGGGGGTGGGGAGCACGATGGCGACCAGGACGCTGTAGACGAACAGCAGGGGAAGGAAGATCATGGGGTCCGCGAGGTAGCCCAGGATGAGAGTAATGTCGAGCACGCGACGCTTGTTCTCGACGGTCGTTATTAAAGGACCATCCGACGGGAATCGGTGGTGATACCGGACGTCGGTACTCGATTCGGCGGCGGCTCCACCCGCCGCCCCCTTCCCCTTTTTCTTTCGAGAACGCCACGGGACCCTATAGCACGCCCCCGATGGGAGGCGAGCCGTCGTGAGTGAGGACCTCCAGGCCATCATGGAGGAGTTCGACCTGGACGAGAGGGAGCGCAAGCTGCTCCGGGCCGTCGCCGCCCTCCTGGAGGCCCGGGAGAACCGGGAAAGGGGCGAGACGTGGGACCACGACTACAAGGGCCACGGGCACTGGCTGGAGTTCCGCGCCCGGGTCCTCCGCATCGTCGAGCGGGGCCGATACGTCACCTGGGGCCTCCTGGACGAGGATCCCTGGTTCCGGCTGGACGCGCCCCCGAAGGGCGAGGGCGGCGGGATGCAGGACCACAAGCAGTGGTCCCGGGCCATCACCAGCCACCTCATCCCCAACCGCCCCGAGGCGAACGACGGCCAGGCGTTCATGGCCTTCAAGCTGCGGGAGCGGGGGACCCGGTACGTCACCGTCCGCCGCTACCTCCACTGCGCCATCGCCAAGGCGGCGGAGGGGCGGAAGAAGGCACGAGGTTTCATCCGGGAGCTGCGCCGGCGGTACAAGGCCGAGGCGTCGTGCGCCTGGGACGAGCGGCGGTACGGGTCCCGGACGGTCGAAGATGACCTTCAACCCCCAGTCAGTCCGCGCACGCTCCCGGCCGGGGAGGAGTCCCCGACGGAGGAGGAGCGGGCCCTCCTCCAGGCGCGATCGCAGTCCGCACCATGGGGGGGTGACTGACTGCCCCAGTCAGTCAGTACGGTAGTGCGGCGGTCCGGCGGCCCCTCCGTCCCCGATCCTCCGCGCCGGTCCCAGGCGGGCAGCCGGGCAGGCCGAACCCCCCGCGGTGTGTGTGCGGACTGTCGTTCCAGGATGCCTTCGGGCCTCCACGAGGCCCTCGCCCTACAGCCGACCGGGGCTCTCTCGTTGAGGTTCCTTACGGTTACTGGAGCTCCCCGGGTCTACTTCCTCCCTTCCGCAAGTAGGGAACCTCCCAGGAG
>JAZGDV010000004.1:0-3559 GCA_036478175.1 Thermoplasmata archaeon | reverse complement strand
AAGGGACTCGCCCGCCCGGATCATGGCAAGCTCCGGGTCTGCGTCCGCGCCCAGACACAGATAGGCCTGGGAGGGGACCGTGCACTCGATGACCCCCAGAGCCACGGTGAAGGTGAGGACGTAGAAGATGACGACCACGAAGATCGACAGGAAGATAGCCCTCGGGATGTTCCGTCTGGGATCCTTTACTTCCTCGCCGGACTGCGCGATGATCTCGTATCCCTCGAAGGCGATGAACGTGATGCCCATCGCGAGGAGGATGCCCCCGCCTCCCGCGGGCGCGAAATCGGCCACGAAGCGCTGGGGGAGGGTCGGGTCCCGCAGCATCGCGCTGAGTCCCAGGACGATGAAAAGGCCCAAGACGACCATCTTGCCAATGGTCATGGCGCTCTCGGCCCGGCCCGTGGTCTGAGCCCCGACGTAGTTGACCGCGACGAAGAAGATGATGATGAAGGCCGTGACGCCCTGGGTAAGCGGGTTGAACGTCAGGCCGCCTAAAGAGACCTCGGAGGGGAGGACGGTCGATCCAACCCCCAGTACCTCAAGCGCCAACGCGAAAAACCTTCCAAATGCCGCCGCGTAAAGGGCGCAGGCGCTGAGCGTCGCGGCCCAAGAGAGCCACCCGCTGATGAAACCGACCGGGGGAGGCAGGCTCTCGCGGGCCCACACATAGCCCCCTCCGGCCTGGGAATAGGCCGAACCGAGCTCCGCGTAGGTGAAGGCCGTCACCAGGGTGACGAGACCGTTGATGACGAGAGCGATCAACGCCGCCGGTCCCGCAAGACGGGCCGCGGAGCCCGTCAGAACGAAAATCCCGGCACCAATCATGGCCCCGATGCCAATCATGGTGATGTCGAAGAACCGAAGATCACGGCTCAGCTCGATGCGAACCTCGGTGCCTGCGGGTCCGCGCGCCTGCAGGGCCTCCGCTGCCATCTGGCGCTCCCGGCGCGCGGCTAGCAGGCCCCCCGATTAAAAGCTTTGGCCGGTGGTTCTCGGGAGCGGCCCAGCCTCCGGTTCCGAAGGAAACCCCGAGATGGTCCAATTTATGTAGGCCCATGGACCTCCGGCCCCCCGTGTTCCTGTCCCTACTCCCCCTGCTGGTGGGGGTGCTCCTCCTCTCCATCGCATCCTGGGCCGACTGGCGGACGAGGCGGGTCGGGGACGCACCCTGGGGCCTCATGGCCGGCGTCGGACTGGCGCTCCTGGCGGGCGAGCTCGTCTTAGCGACGCGTGACCCTCTCCCGTTCCTCGTTCTCGTGCCCCCGGCACTCCTCTTCCTCGACGTCCTCTGGGAACGGGGCGGGGGCCGGTTCGTCTATGGCACGACCCTCCTCTTCTACGGTCTAAGCGGCCTCGCGGTCCTCTTTCTCATCTTGGGTTTTTCAGGCCAGGGACCCACCGAGCAGGCGCTGATCATCCGAGGTTTGGGGATCCTTACGGTCATCCTCCTGGGGTACGTCTTCTACTACCTCGGTCTCCTCAAGGGTGGGGCCGACGCGAAGGCGTTCATGGCCATCGGCATCCTGGTCCCGGGCTATCCTGCCCTTGGACCCTTTCCGCTTCTCGCGGTCGGGCCCCCCCTCTTGGCCCCCTTCGAACTCCTGTTTCCCTTCGCGATGACGACCCTTCTCTGGGGGGCCCTCCTCCTCATCGGGTTGCCCCTGGCTTTCCTCGGCCGGAACCTCGCTCGGGGAGACCGACGGTGGCCCCAACTCCTGCTGGGCTACAAGGCGCCGGTGGACCAGCTACCTCGGTTCGCCTGGACGCTCCAAGAGGTGAAGGACGGCAGGATGCGCCACCGAGTCGTTCCCCGCACGACCGCCAGAGAGGCCGACTTGGAGGCGCTGCGGGCTGCCGGGGTGAGTCGCGTATGGGTGACGCCGCAGATCCCCTTCCTTATCCCACTGACGGTGGGGTTCCTCCTCGCGTTTCTCGTAGGAAACCCGCTCTTCGCCCTCTTCTGAGCCTATCGGCCTCGAGTTTATATGGCGCATGCACCTCCTGCGCACGAGACTTCCTGCGAGGGAGTGCGTTATGTTTCACATCATCCTCATCGCCCTCGGGGTGGCGGGCCTCACCTTGGTCTTCGCCGCCTTCCTCGCCCGCGCCATTCTGCGCCAGCCAGAGGGTTCGGAACGGATGCGGGAAATCGCCC
Organism: Thermoplasmata archaeon; assembly: GCA_036478175.1. Taxonomy (GTDB): domain Archaea; phylum Thermoplasmatota; class Thermoplasmata; order RBG-16-68-12; family JAJISG01; genus JAJISK01. The sequence continues at coordinate 1,401 of JAZGDV010000004.1, read as the reverse complement.
GATTCATTCAGGAGGGAGCCTCCGTCTTCCTGCGGCGGGAGCTCCGCGCCCTCTCCGTCTTCACGGTCGCCCTGGTGCTCGTTCTCACCTTCCTCATCTCGCCCGGCACAATCCACGCGGAGCTGGGGTTGGGCTTCGCCCTCGGAACCGCTGCCTCCTTCGGTTCGGGGTACCTGGGGATGTGGATTGCCACGCGGGCCAACGTGCGCACGGCCCATCTCGTCACGGCGAGCTTCACGGGCGCCATGCGCACCGCCTTCTTCGGCGGGGCGGTCATGGGCTCCGTCTCCGTCGCCCTGGGCCTCATCGGACTGACGAGCCTCTTCGCAGCGTTCCCTGCGGGAACGGAAGTCTGGTTGGCTTACGCCTTCGGAGCCAGTTCGGTGGCCCTCTTCCTCCGGGTCGGGGGAGGCATCTTCACCAAGAGCGCCGACGTGGGGGCGGACCTCGTCGGGAAGGTGGAAGCCGGCATTCCCGAGGACGACCCCCGGAACCCGGCGGTCATCGCGGACCTGGTCGGGGACAACGTCGGGGATGTCGCGGGGATGGGATCCGACCTCTACGAGTCCTACGTCTCCGCCCTCGCGGCCACCATGGTCATTGCCCTTGCGCCCGCCCTCAACCTCGGATTTGAATACGCCCTCTTCCCCCTTCTCATGGGGGCGGTGGGTCTCCTCGCCTCGATGGCGGGCATCCTCGCCGTACGCCCCCGACGGAGCGCCGAAGGGTACGAGCAGGAGGCGAGGGCCGCGCGGTCGGCCTTGAACGTCGGCGTGTATGTGAGCACGGGCGTCATGATCGTGGTGGGGTATTTTGCCGCCCGGTTCCTCCTGGGTCAGGACGGGCTCTTCCCCTTCCTCGCGATGGTCACAGGCCTCGTGGGGGGGTTCCTGATTGGACTTTCGACCCAGTACTTCACATCGGACTATGGCCCCGTGCGGGGCATTGCGAAAGCAAGCGAGAGCGGGGCCGCCATCAACGTGATGGAAGGGCTGTCGGTGGGGTTCATGAGCACGATTCCGCCGATCCTCGTCGTCGCGGGGGCAACGTTCGTGGCCTTCTTCCTTTCGGGGCTCTACGGCATCGCCATCGCCGCCGTAGGCATGCTGGTGACCCTCGCCATGCTCCTGTCGACGGACGCCTACGGTCCGATCGCCGACAACGCGGCGGGCATCGCTGAGATGAGCGGCCTGGGTTCAGAGGCCCGCGAACGGGCGGAGGCCCTGGACTCCGTGGGGAACACCACGGCGGCCATCGGGAAGGGATTCGCCATCGCCTCGGCGGCCCTCGCGTCGTTGGCTTGGATCGCGACGTTCCTCGTGGTGGCCGAGGTGACGGTGGTCCCCATTTTCGCCTTCCCGCTGACCATCAGGGAGGTCGGGGTCTTTATCGGCCTCTTGA
>JAZGDV010000039.1:0-8226 GCA_036478175.1 Thermoplasmata archaeon | reverse complement strand
CCCTGCCTTCGGGTTCGCGGCCATCGTGGCCATCTCCCTTTGGGCCATCCCTGGCTTTGTCCCCTTCCTGGAAGGGCAGGTCACCCTCAGCACCGCCTTCCTCTACGCCACCAGCTACGGCGCGGGCGTGGCCATCGCCGGACTCCTCATCGCCCTCGTTCTCGTCCTACGGGACTGAGGGAGCCTCGCCCGTCTCGAGACGCCCCCTTCGAAGGAACCGGAGAAGGTTGGTCCATCGGTAGAGGCGGTGCCGCCAGGCCACGTAGCCCAGGACCGCGGCTCCGAGGACGTCTCCGATGAGGACGTAGGGATCCTGGTACGCCTCGAGGAAGGTGAAAGGGTCGAAGGGGTCCAGCGGGAAGGTGAGCCCCAAGAAAGGCCAAAGTAGGATTGCGGGGAGGGCCCATATGCGATCGAGCAAGAGGTGACTCCAGGTGCCGATGGTCAGGGGAAGAAAGACGGCACCCCAGACGGATCCCTTGGCCTGGCTTGCGGGCCGGTTCCGAGTCACAAGGAAAAGGGCGGTCAGCGTCAGGGCGAAGAGCAGAGTGTGCGCGATGGTGCGACCGCCGATTCCGAAAGCGACACTCAGCGGCTTGTCGATGAGGTCGGGCAGGAGCGCCGCCATTAAGAGCATACGATAGTCGATACGGAACTCCTCCCGCCAGCGTCGGGCGCCCACGACAAGCGCGACGGTGATCCCGATGTGGCCTAGGGGAAACATATGGCTGCCCCGAAGCCGTGGGACGATGAATCTTTCGCTCCCCGTCCAGGGTGTGGATTTGGGCAAGCTTTATGGCAAGAAGAGGTTCTAAGCGGATGTTGATTCCCTCAGTCTGGTACGCCGGCACGGCAGGGCCGAAGGGCGTCCCGCTAGGGCGGGTCGACCCGGGTCCGTTGGAAACTGAGTGACGTGGTGGGCGCGACGTGGTTCTCCAGAACATTGTTGACGGCCTGATTGTGGGGAGCATCCTGGTCCTGGGAGCCATCGGCCTCACCCTCATCTATGGCATCCGACGGTTCCCCTTCTTCGCCCACGGGGAAATAATAACCTTGGGCGCCTACATCGCCCTCGTCTTCAACGGCGCCTTCCTCACCGTCATCGCCCTCCCCCCAGAGCAACTGTGGTTGGCCCTCTTACTTGCCACGGCCGTCTCCATGACCCTCACGGCCCTCTTTGGTATCTTCCTGGAGATCTCCATCTTCAAACGGATGCACGGGGAGTCCCTGGTCCGCCCCCTCATTGCCTCCATCGGCCTCGCTTTCGTGTTGCAAAACGGAATCCGACTCATCTTCGGAACCTCTCTTCGGAACTATGGCCTCCCGGCCCAGATCGCCCGCGTCCTCCCCTTTGGCATCCGCCTCACGGACAATGCTATCGCGATCCTCCTCTCTGCCTTCGTCCTCGTCCTGGGCGTACACATCATCCTGAAGTACACGACCCTGGGGAAGGCGATGCGGGCCACTGCCGATAATTGGGACTTGGCCCGGGTGACTGGAATCGATGTGCAGCGAGTCATCTACGCGACCTGGGTCATGGGGGCCGGTCTCGCCGCCGCCGCGGGGGTCCTCTTGGGACTGTGGACGATTATCCGGCCCCTCATGGGCTTCACGCAGCTGCTCCCCATCTTCGCGGCTGTGATCCTGGGAGGCATCGGTTCGCCCTATGGGGCGATGGCAGGGGGGCTCCTCATCGGCGTCGCCCAAGAGGTCTCCGTGCCCTTCCTCTTCTCCTTGGCGGAGTATAAGGTGGCCCTCTTACCAGTGGCGCTCCTCCTCGCCACCCTCGCGGGTGTCGCCTTCCTCGGCTGGTACCTCCTCCGCAGCATCAGGGACCGACGCTCCCTGGCCCGCGTTTCTCTCGTCTTCGGGGGGGTCTTCGCCGTCCTCGCCGCCCTGCTCTTGGTCAGCTTCGCCTTCTTCCAGGTCGACCCCAATGCCCCAGTAGCGGTCTTCTTCGAGCTCGGGCTCCAACAACCGGCGGCCTTCAAGCCCGCGATTCCCTTCATGATCCTCGTACTGGTGCTCCTCCTCCTTCCGGGGGGCCTCGTAGGTCTCAGTGACAAGCCCCGATTCAAGGTGTTTATAAAGGTCCTGTCGAACTTACCCAAGAAGGCCGTTGCGACGTCCAGGAGCTTCATCGGGAGGAAGATGACACGGTCGAAGTAGTCCTGCCCGGCTTTCTCGTGTTCGTCATTTCTGTCTTCCTGATTTCCGGCATCTGGGCGGTGGCCGCTCTCGGTTTGAACCTACAGTGGGGCTACACCGGCCTCTTCAACATCGGGGTGGCGGCATTCATGGGCATCGGGGCCTACACATTCGCCATCCTTACCACGCCCGATGCACCGCCCACGGGTGCACTCCCGGGACACCTGGGCGGCTTCGGCCTCCCGGTCTGGGCGGGCGTCCTAGGGGCCATGGCCTTAGCCGGTTTCATAGGCTTCCTCATCGCCCTCCCCACGCTGCGCCTGCGAGCGGATTACCTCGCCATCGCGACCCTTGGCCTGGCAGAAATCATGCGCCTATATTGGCTAAACGCGCTGACGATTACAGGAGGGCCCTTCTCGATCAGCCGGGTCCCCCGACCCGACGCGGATATCTCCAGTTTGTGGGTGTTCCTGACCGGACAACCGGTCGTGGTCGGCCCTAACCTCTCTGCCGCCATCCTCTTGACCGTGGTCGTCCTATCGATCGTGGTCGTCTACTTCGTCTTTGAGCGCTCTGTCCGCTCTCCCTGGGGGCGGGTCCTGAAAAGCATCCGCGAAGACGAGGACGCGGCGCAGGCCCTGGGGAAGAACACGTTCCGTTACAAGATGCAGGCCTTCGTCCTTGGCGCAATGGTCATGGGGGTGGCGGGCGCCCTCCTCGCCAACTTCTTCCGGGTCGTGGAGGCCGGGACCACCTTCGTTCCGACGGACACCTTCTTCGTCTGGATCATCGTCATCGTGGGGGGAAGCGGGAACCACAAGGGCGCCATTCTCGGTGCCTTTCTCATCGTGGGCATCTTCGAGTTCAGCCGCCTCCTCACGGCGAGCCTGCCTGGGTTTCTCGAATCCAGCTTGGTCTTCACCCCCGTGCTGGGGATCCTGGCGGCCGTGGCCTTCGGATTGAGCTTCGTGGACACACGACGGGGTCGGCCGGGCCGAGCCAGGCTCTTCCTGATCACGGGCGGGGCCTGCGTCGCCCTCATGTTGGTCTTCCTGTCGATTCTTTCCCCCAACTTTAACTTCGCCTTCATCCGTCTTATTGGCGTGGGGTCGATCCTCATCCTCCTTATGATGTATCGGCCCCAGGGACTCCTGGGCGAAGAACGCAAGATTTCGAGAATGGGGTGAGGCATTGGAGGACGCAGACAGCCTACTCGACGTAAGGAACGTCGTCAAGACCTTCGGGGGGATTCGCGCCGTAGACGGGTTGTCCCTCTCGGTACGCAAGCAATCCATCACGGGCCTCATCGGCCCGAACGGGGCCGGGAAGACCACGCTCTTCAACCTTATCACGGGAATCTACAAGCCGGAGGACGGGGAAATCCTCTTCCGCGGGGACCGAATCGATGGGCTCCTGCCCCACCAGGTCGTGGCCCAGGGTGCGGTCAAGACGTTTCAGGTGCCCCGGGAGTTCAAGAACATCACCGTCCTCGAGAACCTCATGCTCGCGGCCAAGGGGAACGAGGGGGAGCGGTTCAACCGGATTTTCGTCGCCCCCTCGAAAGTTTGGGATCGGGAGAGGCAGGTCCTAGCTCATGCGCGCTCCCTCCTGGAATTCTTCGAGCTGATCGATCTCGAGACCGAACTGGCGAAGAACCTCTCCGGGGGCCAGAAGAAGCTGCTCGAGCTTGCGCGCGCCCTCATGACGGAGCCGGTACTGGTACTGTTGGACGAGCCCGTGGCGGGAGTCAACCGCACCCTGGCGGCCAAAATCCTGGAGAGGATCCAGGAACTTCGGCAGCAAGGTCTGACTTTCCTTATCATTGAGCACGACATGGACGTCGTTATGAGTCAGTGCGAGACCGTCATCGTCATGCACCAGGGGAAGGCCCTCGCGGTGGGGACGCCCTCGGAAATCAAGGCGAACGAGGAGGTCGTCGAGACCTACCTGGGGACCTGAAGTGCCCCGAATTGTCCAGGTGGAGGACCTTTACTCCGGGTACGGAGAGGTGGATATCCTCCACGGGGTCTCCATCCACCTCAACGAGGGGGAGATCGTGACCCTCATCGGTCCCAACGGGGCCGGGAAGTCCACCCTCATCAAGACGATTTTCGGGCTCTTGACGCCCACCCAAGGGCGCGTCCTCTACGACGGCGCCGACATCTCCGGGACGCCCCCTGAGGCCATAGTACGGATGGGGCTGAGCTATATGCCCCAGGTAGAGAACACGTTCCCCCACCTCACGGTGAAGGAGAATCTGGAGATGGGGGGCATCATCCACGGCCGAGTGGACCTGCGTCCTCGGATTCAGCGGGTCTTTGACATCTTCCCGAACCTGCAAGGGAAGGAAGGGATGAAGGCGGGCAACCTCAGCGGCGGAGAGCAGCACATGGTGGCCCTAGGGAAGACCCTCATGCAGGATCCGCGGGTGCTCCTCGTGGATGAGCCCTCCGTGGGGCTGGCGCCTCAGATGGTCGACACGATTCTCGAGAAGATTCAGGCGATCAACCGAGAAGGCACGACCGTGCTCATGGTGGAGCAGAACGCGCGCAAGGCGCTCAAGATCTCCAATCGAGGTTACGTCCTGGAAATGGGGAATACCCGGTTCGATGGAAGCGGAGCGGATCTCCTGAACAACCCCCAAGTGGGGCGCTTGTTCCTGGGAGGGTAACGTCGTCCTAGTCCCGAGCCGCCAGCTGGTAACTGGGTAGGATGAAGAGGCCTGTGGGGAGCGCTGGTACACTACTCACCATCAAGGGTGGGCTGCCCAGAATCTCCTGTTCGGTAATGTTCTTCACGTGTCCGAACGTAAAGTCCGGGTCTATCACCCAGACCTCGTAGTCGCCCGTGACGTCGCCGAGGTCGTCGAAGTCGGCGAAACCGGAAGCGCCCTGGTAGTTGATCTCCGTGCCGGCGGCGATTAGATCCCTGGCCTTCTGCCACTCGTTGACCGTAACCACGGTTCCGGGCGGCGCGGCGACCGCTTGGAGGTTGTCCCGGATGACCTCGGGCCGGGCGGAACCCCCCCGCTCCATGGCGAGAGCAACGAGGAAGACGGCATCGTAGGTGTGTGGTTCGAACAGGACCACATCGACTGCCGTGTCCGCCTTATAGAGGGCGCTGAAGACCTTGAAGTTGTCCGCTGCCCCCGACGCGGTCGTGGGAGCCGTCCCCTCCATCCCGGAGACGTCGATTCCCAAGAGGTTGAGAGTGTCCAAGAACGCTTGGGCCTTGGTCCCTTCCGACCAGAACCAGGCTGGACCTCTCCAATCGGTGTTGGCCCACCAGTTCTTCATGATGATCTCTCCTTCCCCAGGGAATGCCACCCAGTAGATGGCTTCCGGATTGGAGTTAAAGATCTGGGCAAGCTCTGAGGTGTAGGACGTCGCATCTGGGTTGTAGTCGACCCGCACGGTGATCGTCCCGCCCAGTTCCACGAACTTCTCCTCGAACACGGAGGCTAGGCCAGTCCCATAGGGGTCGGCCCTGGCCAGGATGGCCATGTTTCTCCAGCCCCTGTCATTATAGGCGTAAAGGGCCCCCGCCGCCCCCTGGAGAATGTCCGTGGGCGCGGTCCGGAAGAAGTACCGGTCCTCCAGGTCCAAATCCGCATTGAACGCGGTGAAGGCGGGTGACGTGGAAGCCGGCGAGATCATGATGATCCGCCCTGGGGTGGTTACTCCTTCGTTGATGGGCGTGGACACGCGGGAGGCGGCGGCGCCGATGATGGCAACCGCGCCATCCAAGTCGATAAGTTTCCTGGCCGCAAGGACCCCAGCTGAAGCTTGAGTCTGTGAGTCCTCTTGGATGAGCCTAATGTCCTGCCCCCCAAGAACCCCTCCGTTGTCATTGATGTGGAATACGGCCAGGTTGGCAGCCCTCGCCATCCCCGGGCCGAAGACGGCCAGCTGCCCGGTGATGGGCAGAATGGTCCCGATGACCGGTTTCGGCTCCCCCGGGAACAGCAGAGGCCCAGCGAAGATCGCGGCCACCACGACGACGACCACGATGATTACTACGGCGATGGCGATCCAAAGCCCACGCCCCGAGTGGGCTGGCGCTGCGTGTGTATCTTCTTCCGCCAAAGTATTTCCTCCTTCCCTGCGCAGGGCAGTGAAAAGAGGCTTTTAAACGTTTCGTCGGACCCCGGTGCCTGGCAAAGAGGGCGGCGAAGGGTTTGAACGTGTGGTTAAGTAGCGCCCGACCCTCTAATGAATGCACGCCGGGCAAGCTCACCCGGGTCTGATGCTTGATGGAGAGGAGAGGCGAAGAGGACGTCCCGCGGCCGGCCGGAGGCATGCCTCGACGGGACTTCCTGAGGTACGCCCTGGCCGCGGGAGGGGTGGCGTTGGGCGGCTACCTCGGGTGGACGCTGCTGCGACCGACGCCCCCTTCCCCTTCAGGCTGCACGCACACACGGACAGAGGCCCTCGCCGTCCAAGAGGAACACATCTCGATCACCGGGGTCCGGAGGGATGGCATCCCCAGCATCGACGCCCCTCGATTCGTGACGGCCGAGGAGGCTTCAGCCTTCGTGGCCGACGGCCATATCGTATTCGGCTTGGAAGCGGACGGCGTCACGCGAGCCTTTCCTCAGCGCATTCTCGTGTGGCATGAGATTGTCAACACCAGCTTGGGAACCGCACCGCTTGCGGTCACGTACTGCCCGCTCACCGGATCCCAGGTGGCCTATCGCCCCGCCTCCGCTGCGGGTTCCCCGACCTTCGGGGTCACGGGAGGTCTCGTGAACAGCAACCTCCTGATGTACGACCGGCAGACGGACAGCGAGTGGCCCCAGATTTTCGGGCATGCCATCCGAGGCCCCCTCCGAGGAGGGCAGCTCGAGGCCGTACCTCTAACGTGGACTACGTGGGGCCGATGGCGGTCGCGTCACCCGGAGACGGACGTTCTGTCCACGGAGACGGGCTTCGTCCGGAACTACCAAGGGGACCCCTACGGCTCCTACGACCCTCTGCGGGGCTACTACGCCGACTCCCTGGTCCGCTTCCGCGTCGCCTGTCGGGACACCCGGTTCCCCCCGAAGCAACCCTTCGTTGGTCTCGCAGTGGGGAACGATGCGGTCGCCGTGGACCGCAATCTCCTACACGCCGAACGCGTGCGCAACACGACGATCGCCGGGCAGCCCGTGGCCTTCCTTGAAGATGAAGGGCTCGATGCGGCGCGGGCGTTCCTCGCGATGGGCGACGCGGGACCCCTCCATCTCACGTGGGACGGCTCCTTCCGGGACGAGCAAACCGGCTCCCGATGGTCCTCCGATGGCGTGGCGATTACGGGGCCACTGGAGGGAAGCCGCCTTGGGGAACTTCCTGCGATGAACGTCATGTGGTTCGCGTGGGCGGCCTTCTATCCCTGGACCCAGGTCCACGCGGCCTGAGGGTAGGAGAGGTACCCCGTGGGTCCAGTACTGGCCTCGTCTCCTCGCCGGAGGAGGAAGCCGTGCGAATTACACCTCTCTTCATCGCCGCCCTCCTTCTTCGACCTCGTGCCCATCATCCTCTTCATCTCGCAGGCGTGGGCATCGCCATCGTCATCCGTCGCGGTGGGCTTGTGGATTGGCCCAACGGGCGCACACGGGGAAAGAGGAGAACGGCGACGCGGGCCAGAATCCCGTGCCTCACCGGCAGGGGCCTAGGCGGAACCTCCTGCTGGGCGACACCGATCCGACCCTGCCTCCCTCAGGAGAAAGAAGGGATGGGCGTCGCTCGGACGACCTAGAAGACCGCGGGGGAGGAGTTTGCGGAGGGGAGAAACAACCAATCTCGTCGGCGTCGGAGCAACCTCATCCCATCCCGCGCCCAGATGATGAACCCAGCATTAATAATTTTCCCCCGTTTGACAGAGGTTCTGCTTATTCCGAGGCGTGGAAACAGTCGTCCAGGGGCGTGCTGCAGAGGTGGCAGTAGTGGAAGAGCCCGTCGCAGTCGTAACCGGCGTCGTGCCGACACCCTCGCACCTCGGGGGCGCCAAAGGCTTCCTCCATGGACCAGGCCTCGAGACCGCGGCCAGGGACTTCGACGATGATAAATCTTTCCTTCGGCAATCGACGATGATGCAACC
>JAZGDV010000038.1:0-2968 GCA_036478175.1 Thermoplasmata archaeon | reverse complement strand
TCCGTGTGCGGAGCTGGTTGTTCAGGTACTCCGGATAGGCCGTATGGATGGCGGTGGCCTCCCAGATCATGCCGTCCAGGTAGATGGGGACCTGGGGAATCTGCTTCTTCCGCATCATCTCCTCCAGGACCAGCATGACTTCCTGGCTGCGGCCCACAGCGAAGACGGGGACCAGGACCTTCCCCCCGCGCTCGAGGACTCGCCCCACGATCTCGCGAAGCCTCCGAGCGGCATCATGCCGGCTGGGCTGGGTGTCGTGATAGCCGCCGTACGTCGACTCCATGATGAGCGTCTCGAGGCGGGGGAATTTGTTCACCGCCGCGTTGAACAGCCAGGTCCGTTCAAACTTGATGTCCCCCGTGACGGCGACGTTGTAGAGGCCGTCGCCGATGTGGAAGTGGGTGGTCGCACTGCCTAGGATGTGGCCCGCATTCTGCATGGTCAGCCGGATGTCGGGGGCGATGTCCGTCGTCTCCCCGTACTTCAACGGAATCGTCCGCTTGACCGCCTCACGAATCTGAGGAGACTCGTAGGGGGGCTTCTTGCCCTCCCCGAAGGCCACCTTGATGTAATCAATTTGGAGAAGAGAGGCCAGGTCCCGCGTGGGCGCGGTGGTGTAAATCGGCCCCTCGTAGCCGTATTTGTACAGGACAGGGGCAAGGCCGCAGTGGTCCAGGTGCGCGTGGGTGAGGACGACGGCGTCCAGGGCCTCTAGGGGCATGAGCTCAGGGGCGGCGAGATACGGGCTCCCGTTGTTCTCCGACCCCACGTCCACGCCGACGTCCACTAGAACCTTGCTCTCGCGGGTCATGACAAGCAGGGCGGACCGACCCACTTGTCGGAAGCCGCCAAGACTCGTGACCCGGACGTACTGTTCCCCCGGGGCCGTCTGCCGGGAGATGCGTCGCCCCACGCGGCGCAGGAAGTTCAGACGGTCGTCGTGGACGGAACGGAGATACTGACGGATCTCATCCACCGTCTTCGACGGAATCGGCGGCGCACGCACCACCTTAGGCACCCAACCGATGCGCCTCTTGACCTCGTTCAGAACCGCCCCCTGCCGGCCGATGACCAGGCCGGGGGAGAGGGCCTCGATGGTCACCTCCCCTGTATCTTCCTCGAAGTGGATGTTCTGGATTTCCGCCTCCTCGGGGATGAACTGTCGGATGGCCGCCTCCGCCTCCTTGACAGGGGAGAGAAGGGACGGATCGGGACGGATGGCCACGCGTCGGCGCAGCCCCTGGGCTAGCTGACGAACGAGGTCCCGATTGTCCGCGAAGACGTCCATGCTTCGCGTGTAGATGACGACCACAGGACCCTCGAGGTCCACTTTCGTCAACTCGACGCCTTCGGGAATGATTTTTCTTACGATGTTCTCGGCTTCGCCGAGGGTTGCGTCCAGCGACATGGGCTTATGCCCCCCGCTACGTGAAGGGGGTTCACGTGAGGTTCATCTTTTTCGCGCGCTTCGCGATCTCCTCGTCGGAGATCTCTTCGAAGCCGTCGGGGGTGATGCGGACCACGTTGATGCCATCCCCCGAAGCGGCGTCGCGCTTCATCGCGACCGTGATGGCCCGGATGGCGAGATCCGTGCCCTCGTCGGCGGTGAGGCCCTCTTGGTACTGATCCTCCAGCACCCCGTAGACATATGGCGAGCCGGACCCCGTGGTGACGTAGTTGTCGGGGAGCGATCCCCCCGCCAGGTCCAGGGAGTAAACATGGTTCCCCTTGCTGTCCACGCCTCCGATGATGAGTTGAACGAGGTAGGGGGCGAAGCGCCGGGCGGCGAGGATGTTCGCCGTCAGGGTCGCCACCGCCTCCACGGGCATCTGCATCCCCCGCTTGAGGCGGTAGAGCTGCACCTCGGCCGTGATGTACCGGGTCAGGGACTGCAGGTCCCCCACCAACCCGGCCGTGGTAATCGCCAGGTTGTCGTCGAGCTTGAAGACCTTGCGGGTCGTCTTGTGGGCAATCAGTGTGCCCGCCGTCGCCCGCTTCTCTGCGGCCAGGACCACACCGTCCTTGCACACGAGTCCGAGGGTGGTCGTCCCGGATTGTAATTCCGTATTAGCTACAGGCATAGTACCCTCACCTTGAAGGGGCCAAAAACTGCGATTGAACCTAGGAATGGCGCGTATATAAGCATTGTGGGGTCGGTTCTGAGCCGGAGAACGAGGGCTAGGAGGCCCCCATTTCCCCCTCAATGAACGCCCGAACCCGGTCCACATGCCCCTTGACGCGAACTCGCGGGAAGACCTTCCGGATGATCCCATCCTTGTCGATGACGAAGGTCGTCCGAACGATGCCCCAGTACTCGCGTCCGTATTGCTTCTTCAGCTGCCACACCCCGTAGGCATCGGAGACGGCGTGGTCCGTATCGGCGAGGAGGGGGAACGGAAGGGCGTGCTTGTCCCGGAACTTCTCGTGCGTGGCGATGTCGTCATCGCTAACGCCGAGGACCTCCGTGTTCGCGATGCGGAGACGGACGAGGCTGTCCCGGAAATCGCAGGCCTGCTGGGTACATCCCGGCGTCGCATCCCGGACGTAGAAGTAGAGAATCACGTTCTTGCCGCGCAGGTCCTCCAGGGAAATCTCACGGCCGTCCGATGAAGGGAGGGTAAAGTCGGGGGCGGGCCGACCTTCCTCCGGGAGTTTGGCCCCCATGGTAGTCCTCGGAACAGACGAGGCGTCGCCCTTCAACCTTTCCTGCGCCGAAACCGAATCGATGCTTAGGGGAAGAGGGGAATGGCGCGGATCTGGAAGAGAACGGAGACGAACCAGAAGAAGAACAGAATCAAGGCGAAGGCCATGAAGGCCTTCCGGGTCGAATCGCTGAGGTCTGTCCGGAGCACGCCCAATAGGAGGGCAAGAGTGAGCAACAGGAACATGGCCACATCGACCAGGAGGGCCGAGACCCCGATGAGGATGCGGACGAAATCCTGATGCGCGCCGGGCGAGGGAAACAACG
>JAZGDV010000037.1:0-4472 GCA_036478175.1 Thermoplasmata archaeon | reverse complement strand
CCGGGCTTCACATCCTCCCACGCATTGGCCACGATGTAGTCCAGCCGGAGTTCCTCCAGGCGCTTCTGGGCCCGGCTCACGAGCTCCTTCCGTCCGACGCCCGACTCGAGCTTGAAGCCGATGAGGGTCCCGTCGAAGACGTCTCGAATGCGTTCCAAGACGTGGGCATTCGGACGCAGTTTCACCGTCCACGTGGGGGATCCGGAGGGAACCTTCCCTTCCGCCCGCTCCGGGAGGTAGTCCGCGATGGCGGCGGGCACCGCGACAATCTCGTGATCGATCGCCGGGACGCGTTCGAGAAGATCCTCCGTTTCCTGGAAACGCCATACCTTCAGGAACGGCGGGGCGGTCGCGGACGCATCCCCCATCCAGAGCTCCGCCTCGGCCCCCCGGATGAAGGCAGCCCGCGCGAGCTCGACGCCCATCTCACCGGTACTTCGGTTCGTGAGGACCCGAATGTCATCCACGGGTTCCGATGTGGAGCCGGCGACGACGAGCACCCGACGGCCCACCATGTCCCGCGGCCCAAGACGCCGCATCGTCCGAGCGACGATGGCCTCCACATCCGCGAGCTTGGCCTTCTCCTCGACCCGTAGGGGCTCGACAAATTCCACCCCCAGGTCCTCGAGCACTCGGATGTTCTTCTGCAGAAGGGGCTGGTCGTACATGACGGCGTCCATCGCGGGCGCCACAAGGATGGGAAGGCCCGCCCCGAGGGCCGTCGTGGCAAACGTGGTGACCGTGGTGTCGTCCACTCCGGTGGCCATTTTGGAAATCGTATTCGCCGTGGCGGGGGCAATGAGAAGGAGATCGGCCTTCCCCCCCTTCGCGCACAGGTCCAGGTAGGCCACGGACCCATCGAGCTCCACCAGGGGGGGTCGGCCCGTCGCGAACCAGAGGGCGTTGGCGTGGAGGATCCCCTGGGCCGACCGGCTCATCACCCCGTGGACCTCCGCTCCGTGGCGAATCAGCTCGCGGGCGAGCTTGACCGTCTCCACGGCAGCGATGCTTCCGCAAACCGCAAGAACGACGGTCTTCCCCAGCAACTCCTCGCCCTTGGTGGCCTTGATGGCCTCGCTGGGGTGCATGGCGTATCCATCCTCTTCCGGTCTTTTATAGATATTCGAGTCCAACGTCTGGCCAGTCGGAGACGAACTCGCGAAGGTTTATGGAACGGCACTGGCCTTAGCGAGGTGGCATGGGCTATGAGGAGAGCTTGAGGTACCTCTACGGACTGGAACGCCTGGGCGTCCGACTCGGCCTCGACAACGTCCTCCGGCTTCTCGACCGCCTCGGAAATCCCCACGTGTCCCTTCCGAGCGTCCATGTCGCGGGAAGCAAGGGAAAGGGGTCCGTTTGCGCCTTCCTCGACGCCGTCCTCCGAAAGGCGGGGTATCGGGTGGGCCTCTACACGTCCCCCCATTTGGTCCGCTTCAACGAGCGCATCCAGGTAGGGGGGGAGGCCATCTCCGATGACGATGTCGTCCGGCTCACGGAGGCGATTCGGCCCCACGCGGAGGCGATGCGATCCCAGGGGGAAGCCTACCAACCCACCTTCTTCGAGTTCACCACCGCCCTCGCCTTTCTGTACTTCCAGGAACGCGAGGTGGAGATGGCGGTCGTAGAGGTAGGGATGGGGGGACGGCTGGACGCCACGAACGTCCTCCAGCCCCGGGTTGCCGTCATCACCCACATCGAGAGGGAGCACACCGAATACCTGGGTAAGACCATCCATCGCATCGCGCGGGAGAAGGCGGGCATCGTGAAACGGGGGGTGCCCCTCTGGACGGTGGACCAGAAGGCGGTGGGGGTCATCGCCCGCCGTTGCGAAGAGGTGGGGGCGCCCCTCCACGTGGTGGGTCGGGACATCCGGGTGGAGCGGGTCTCGAACGGGCTTGAGGGGCAGACATTCACCCTCTCGGACGGCGAGGACCGATCGTACCGCATCCCCCTTCTCGGCACCTACCAGCCGGAGAACGCCGCCCTCGCCTACGGGGCCCTCCGGAGCCTCGGTGCGGCCGGATGGCCCGTCGGCCGAAGGGCCCTGCGGGAGGGATTTGGCGCGACACGCTGGCCCGCCCGGTTTGAGGTCGTCAGCCACGATCCCACGGTCGTCGTCGACTCGACCCACACCCCGGAGGGGGCTCGTCATCTCCGCGAGACGCTGGAGGAGGTCTTTCCTGGCCGCAAGGTCCTCGTCGTTCTGGGCGTCCTCGAAGACAAGAATCCCCGAGGCATCGCTGCGGCCCTGGCGCCTGCGGTGCGACGCTTCGTTCTGACCCAGCCTGATACGGAGCGTGCGTTCCCAGCGACGGCCGCGGCCAAGGCCTTGGGGCGGACCGATGCCACTGTGGTGACGCCCGTGGCCAAGGCCGTCGAGTACGCCTTGCAAGAGGCCGGGCCTACCGAGGTTGTGCTTATCACGGGCTCCCTCTACACCGCAGGCGAGGCGCTCACGTTCTTGGAGGACTGGAAACAGGCGCGCGCCCGGGAGGTGGTGCGACGCCTCAAGGAGGCCTACCTGCCTGGAGAGTTCGCCTCTGCGGACCTGGAGACGGCCCTGGGTCAGATAAGCCGGAGGACCGAGGACCCCTTCGTCGTTCTGATCTCCACGGTTCTCTCCCAGCGAACGGCGGACCCGACCACGGCCGCGGTCTCCGCCGCGTTGTTCGCCCGGTTTCCGACGCCGGATGCCCTCGCGATGGCCCCGTTAGAGGAGATCGAAGCGACGATCCGACCCGCGAACTTCTACCGTACGAAGGCCAAGGCCATCCGGGACATCGCCCAACGCGTCGCGGGGCACTACGGCGGGAAGGTCCCCGAGGACCTGGAAGAGCTTCTGAGCCTCCCGCTGGTGGGGCGGAAGACGGCGAACTGCGTGCTCGTGTATGGGTACGGGCGACCCGCCATCCCCGTCGACGTCCACTGCCATCGGATCCCCAACCGGATCGGCATCATCCATACGAAGGACGCGCGGGAGACCGAAGAGGCGCTGGAGGCCCTCCTGCCTCAGTCCCTCTGGCTCGAGGTCAACGAACTCTTCGTACGACACGGCCAGAAAACGTGCCGATCCACGAACCCGGCCTGCGACCGATGCGGTCTGCAGGACCTCTGCGCCTACGGGCTCTCCCTGCAGGCCCTGAGCCTGGAGAAGATCGCCGGCTGACCGGTGGGCCTACGCCCCGTCTAGCGCCAACTTCGCGAGGGCCTGGATTCGATCCCCCTCCCGGAGCCGCATCACGCGAACCCCCATCGTGGACCGTCCCATGACCCGAACGTCCTGGACGGGGAACCGGATGATCATGCCCGCCTCGGTGGTGACCAAGATCTCGTCCTCTTGCGCCACCTCCCGCACCGCGACGACGGGACCGATCCGTTCGATGCGTTTGATGTTGATGACCCCCATAGCGCCCCGACGGGTCTTTCGGTAGTTCCCCACGGTGGTACTCTTCCCGTAGCCCCCTTCCGTGACGGTGAGGAGTGTGGAGTCCGCCGAGACCAGGGCCATGCTCACGACCTCGTCTCCTTCTCGGAGCCGGGCACCACGCACGCCCTGGGTGTTCCGCGCGGTGGGGCGTACCTCCGCCTCATCGAAGCGGACGGCCTTCCCCAGCTTCGTGGCGAGGATAATCTCGTCGTTGGGCTGACACCGCTTCACCTCGACGAGCTCGTCGCCCTCGCGCAGCTTGATGGCCCAGATCCCCGGGGCCCGCGGGTTTCCGAAGGCCGCGAGACTCGTCTTCTTGACTTGTCCGTTTCTGGTGGCGAACAGGAGGTATTTCGAGGCCTCGAAGTTCTCCACCTCCACCCGCGCCGCGATCCGCTCTCCCTCCACGAGGCGGGGAAGGAGGTTCACGATGGGTCGGCCTCGGGCGTGGCGGCTTCCCGCCGGTACCTGCCAGGCGCGGAGCCAATAGACCCACCCCCGGTTCGTGAAGAAGAGGATGTAGTTGTGGGTGTTCGTCACAAAGAGGTCCACGACGTAGTCCTCCTCCTTCGTCTCCATGCCGACGAGGCCCACGCCCCCCCGCTTCTGCTGCCGGTAGTCCTCGAGGTCCTGGCGCTTGATGTACCCCGTGTGGCTGACCATGATGACGACCCGTTCGTTGGGGATGAGGTCGGCCATCTCCAGGTCGGGGGCCGCCTCTTCGATCTGGGTGCGGCGCTCGTCTCCGTACTTCTCCTTGAGTTCGAGGAGTTCCTCCTCGATCAAGGCAAAACGCTGCTTCCGGCTTCGCATGATGGATCGCAGGCCGTCAATCTCTTCCTCCAAGGACTTCTGCTCTTCCCCGAGGGTCCGACCCTCGAGGGCCGTGAGACGTTGCAGGCGCATCTCCAGGACGGCCTTGGCCTGTCGGGGCGTGAGCTTGAGCTTCGTTCTGAGGGCCTTCTGGGC
The DNA here is from genome assembly GCA_036478175.1 of Thermoplasmata archaeon. Classification (GTDB taxonomy): domain Archaea; phylum Thermoplasmatota; class Thermoplasmata; order RBG-16-68-12; family JAJISG01; genus JAJISK01. The sequence continues at coordinate 76 of JAZGDV010000037.1, read as the reverse complement.
GTCTGCCTGGCTCTCGGAGGCGCGAATCAAGGCGATGACGCGATCCAGCCGTTCGAGGGCGGTCAGGAGGCCCTCC
>JAZGDV010000036.1:0-3186 GCA_036478175.1 Thermoplasmata archaeon | reverse complement strand
CCGCGTGGGACCTCCGACCATGGCGACGCCCCCCGGCCGGAGGACCCGGACCATCTCCCGCAAGGCCCGGACCGGATCGGGCCAGTACTCGATGGAGCCGGAAGACAGCACGGCGTCGAATCGCTCCGCGCGAAAGGGAAGGTTTTCGGCATCCCCCCGCACCAACGGAATGGAAAGCTTCCGCCTCGCCCTCCGGAGCTGCTCCGGCGTGATGTCCAGCCCCCACACGGACGGGGTCACCTCCAGGATGCCCTCGCTCAGGAAGCCCGTCCCACACCCCACGTCCAAGACCTCCATCCCCGCGTGCAGCCCGGCCATCTCCAGCCCGTACGCGCGCATCCGCTCATTCCAGAACAGGTCCCGAATCCACGTATCGTAGACTTTGGAGAGGTGGCGGTAGAAGCGCTGAGCCCGTCGTTTGTCCCGGAGGAACTCCATCCGGAGACCTCCACCCTGTTCGATAGGCTTTTCCCGCTCCATGGCCTGTCCGGTCCGTGCGTCTCAGGGAGGCCGTCCTCGACCTCGGCTACCTCTTCCTCACCCTCTTCCTTGTGACCTACGGTCTCGTGCTCGTCGTGCGGGGTTATCTCGTCGGCGGTTTCTCCAAGCTCACGGCCTCGGCCACGGGTAGGTCCTGACATCGAAGGGCCGCGGTCAGCCCCTCCGGTCCGAGGAGTCGGAGGCTCTCCTCCAACGCCTCGGGGTCGTCAAAGGACGGCGCAAGCATGCGAAGGAGGGCCCAACCCCGCTCAAAAGCCCCGCCGAGGACGCGACGCCACGCGGACTCGTATTCCTCCAGAGGGGCCAATCCGGCCGCGAAGCGGGCCGCCGCTCGCCCCGCCAGACGGCCGCAGATCATGGCCGTGAAGATGCCTCCGCCGGACGTGGAGAGGACGTGCCCCGCGGCGTCTCCGGCGAGGAGAACGTTGCCCCGGGTCGTCGCTGGCAGCGGCCCGCTCATCGGGATGAACCCCCCCGTGGGGGCGGAGGTGGCCCGGAGGCCCCGGGCCTGGAGGAAGGTATCCAGGGCGGCGCGAAGGGGGTCCCGTCTCAGGTCGGGCCGCACCCCAAGCCCCACGTTGGCGTCGTGTTTCCGGGGGACGATCCAGGCATATCCGCCTGGGGCGGCCCCGCCGAAGTAGGCCTCGAAGACCGGATCAAAGGACCCCGAAAGGGACAGGGAGAGGGCGGGAAAGAGGAGTTCGTGTTCGGGAAACCCCATTTCGCGCGCCACGAGGGAGTGGGGGCCGTCGGCCCCGATGACCACGGTCCCATGGACCCGAGTCCGCGGCGTGACAAGGTCTCCGTTGTCGAACCCGAGGAAGGGCGTCTCGGTCCACAGCTCGGCGCCTTCGTCCGCCGCTTTCCGCGCCAGGTACCGATCCAGGCGACCCCTCCAAATGGAATGGCCCTGGAAATCGACCTCGAGGGTCCTCCCCGAGGGTGCGTAGGCACGGGCCCGCTCGATGAAACGTCCCAAGATGCGGGTGGGCAGGTCGAAGAGGTCTTCCAAGCCCTTCGTGTCCGCGCAGATGTGCCGAATTTCCTCGAGGGAGGGGAGGAACTCGCCACAGCGGACGGGTTCTCCGACGGTCTTGGCCTTCTCGAGGACGAGGACGGAAGCGCCCCGGGAGGCGGCCTCTTGGGCGGCCGTGGAACCCGCCGGGCCGGACCCGACCACAACCACGTCGTATTGCGAACGACTCAGGGGACCGCCCCCTTCAGGGCGAGGAGGTCCCGGGGCGCCTCGCGCAGGATCCGCACCAGCTCGGGCTTCGAACCACCCCATCCTGACGCCTCGGCCTCCGCCTGCTGTACCTCAGTGATCATGTGACGCTGGAGACGGGGAAGCCACTCGCCCTCCCACCCGTCTTGGATGTCGTCGGCCATCTGGTAGGCGTTCCCGAGGTGGAGGCCGAACCGGCGAAAGCTTTCCGGGTCGCGACGCGATGCCAGGGCCCCGAAGGCGCTCGCCGCGGCGAAGAGCCGTCCTGTCTTGAGCTCGATGTTCCGTCGGTACGCCCCCCACGACACCGTCTCGGGCGTTCCCTCCAGGTACACCCCCCGGCACATCGAGACCCACGCCTCCGAGAGGGTCTGCGCACAGGCGGCCCCATGCCGGGCGGCGAGGTTGAGAGCGATGCTCGGGAGAGTAAAGCCGGTGGTGATCGCCTGCCGCAGGTCTTCGGCCAAGTGGAGGGCCGCCTTCCCCCGGCGTTCCCCGTGCTCGTCCAGGATGTCGTCAAGGCACAAGGAGGCGCAGTGGGTGAGTTCCGCGCTGCACGCCAGATCCAGGGCCACCCCCTGGTCGCCCCCCAGGGCTTCGCTCACCAGCAGCGTCAGGGTCGGGCGCAGTCGCTTGCCCCCCTCGACGACGTACCGATAGAGATCTCGCAGGTCCTCCCCTTCCACCGCCTCGCGGAGCCGATCCTCGATGAGAGGGAGCACCGAAGATCGATAGGATTCGAGGGATTGCTCCCGACGCATCGCTCCGCCCCAAGGCCGCCCCCGTCCATCCGCCGAGGGCTGTTGCTGGGGAATGGGACCTTGCTATTAAATCCGCGGACCCAACCCGCGAACTTCTTAAGAGCCGGCAGGGCCTAGCGGAGCCGCTTGGCGGTGGACGGGCCCCTTCGGAGGAAGGCAGCGGCCCTTCGAGGGGCGATGCGGGATCGGGGCGGTCTCCTGGTGGCCTTTTCCGGGGGCGTGGACAGCGGATTGGTGTGCAAGCTCGCCGTGGATGCCCTGGGCTCCCGGGCCCTCGCCGTCACGGCCCAGGCGGAGAGCCTCCCGGACAGGGAGTTCCGTGCCGCGCGCAGATTTGCGGCCGAGATGGGCATTCGTCACCGGGTTGTCCGGTATTCCGAGCTGGCCAACGAGGCCTACGTAGGGAATCCCACGAACCGCTGCTACTTCTGCCGTCAGGACTTGGGGCGAGCCCTCCTGCCCATTGCCGAGGAGGAGGGGATTGACGCGATTGCCGACGGCGTTCTCCTCTCAGACCTCGGTCCGGAGCGGCCCGGCATTCGGGCCATGGATGAGGCCGGATTCTGGCATCCTTTGGTGGAGCAGGAAATCGACAAGACCCAAGTCCGTAAGTTGGCCGTGGAGCTTGGCCTCTCGTTCCACGATAAGCCCAGTATGGCGTGTCTCTCTTCCCGAATCCCGCACGGACAGGTCGTGACG
>JAZGDV010000035.1:0-9837 GCA_036478175.1 Thermoplasmata archaeon | reverse complement strand
AGAACGCGCGTCCGGTCCTCCCCCCGCCACAGGATGTAGGCGTTCGTCATGAGCATGGGCGCCCGGAACTCCTCGACCATCTCCTGGGGCGTGACGATGAGGCTGGAGGCGTTGACCACGGGCAGCAGGGCGGGCGTCTCGACGGGGCCATGCGCCGTCCTCAGGCGGCCGATCCGGCCCAGTCCGGCGCGGGCGAGCACCTCGAACATCCGACGGCAGAACGTGCCGGCCGCCCAAACCACTTTCGGGGACCCCTCCAGGGCGTTCAAATAGGCAGGGGCTTCGTGATCGCGACCGATTGCTGCAGAGCACCTTCGTCCATGTTCCCGGCATCGGATACGTCACCGAGCGAAAGCTCTGGGAGGGCGGCCTGGAGTCGTGGGAGGCGGTTCTCGAGAAGCCAGAGGCCGTCCCCCTCGGGCCCATCAGGGGGGAACGGCTGGAGGAGGCACTCACCGAGTCGCAGGAACGGCTTCGAGCCGGCGATCACCGCTTCTTCGCGAGCCACCTCCCTCGCCGCGAGTTCTGGAGGGCCTACGAGGAGTTCCGGGACTCCATCGCCTACGTCGACATCGAAACCACGGGCCTGGAGTCCGAACGGGATGAGATCACGCTGATCGGCCTCTTCGATGGGACGGAGACGCACTACTTCTACGAGGATTCCCTGGAGGAGTTCCCGGCGGCCCTCGACCGGTACCAACTCCTCGTGACCTTCAACGGCTCGACCTTCGACCTCCCCTTTCTGCAGCGCACCTTCCCCTCGCTCCGGGTGCACCAGATTCACATCGACCTCCGGTACCTCTTCGCGCGTCTCGGCATGAAGGGCGGCCTGAAGGCCATCGAGGGCCGCATGGGAATCCGGCGGAGTCGGGCCACGGAGGGCGTCCGCGGGTGGGACGCCGTGTACCTCTGGCGCCGGTACCAGGGAGGCGACGAGGAGGCGCTCCGTGTCCTGCTCCAGTACAACGGCGAGGATGTGGTGAACCTGCAGCCGTTGCTGGAGATCGCCTACGATGGGCTTCGATCCCAGTGTCTGCATCCGGGCTTCCGCACCTACGCTCTGAAGGACCTGCCTTCCTTCCGGACGCCTGCCAAGGGGATGCCGGGCTACGAGACCCTGCGTTCGGACGGCGGGGCCTCCGAGTCCTTGTAGGCACGGCCTCGGAACTTCTCGACGGGGAATCGCTCCTCGTTCTCCTCCATCTTCGCCAGGATCGCGTGCGAGAGGTCGATGGCGGCCGCGTTGGCCAAACTGAGCCCGAAAATGAAGACGTCCGCCAGCTCCTCGGCGATCCGTTCTCGGAGCTCGGGGAGCAGTCGCTCGATCTCCTGGCGGCCTCGCCACCGGAATAGCTCGAGCAGCTCGGAGGCTTCCACCGACAAGGCAAGGGCCAGGTCCTTGGGATGGTGGAACCCCTCCCACTCCCGTGCGGCCACGAACTCCGCGACTCGGCCTCGGAGCTCTCCCAGGGTCGCCTCGTCCCCCATGGCGGTCCATGTGAGGGCGATGATAAAGAGCTTCTCGGGTCGCGCGAAACCTAGATATCGACTCCACCCATGACTCGAGCGTGGTCTTGGAGCTCACCCTGCTGATCTTCCCCCTGTTCCTTCCGGGGTTCCTCCTGGTGAACGTCCTCTTCCCGGGCCGGGGGAGCCTCGGAGGCGAGTTCGATCTCGTGTATCGCATCTTCTTCGGGATCGTCCTCAGCGTGTCCATCACCGTCCTTTACGGGGCGCTCCTCATCATGGTGGCCGGTGCCGACCAAGTCCTCCTCCGGCCCGAAACGATCTGGCCCGGCCTCGCCCTTCTCGCTCTCGTCCTGTTCCTCGCGGGCCTGGCCCGGGGGGCGTATCCGCCCCTCGTCCGCCTGCTAGGCGGGACGCCTGCGCCGTCGGGACGGAAGGAGGCGGAGGGGGAGGACCTCGTGGGCCGACTTCTCGAGGTGACGGCCGAGTTGGAAGCGGCCGAGGTTGCGGAGGGGAGCGAGCCCACTCGGATCGAGGAACTGCGCAAGGAGAAGCGACGACTCGAAGAGGAAGCGGCAAGGCGGACCTGATGGAATACAAGCTCACCGTGGTCGTACGGGAGGACCTGGGCCTGTCCAAGGGAAAGGTGGCGGCGCAGGTGGGCCACGCCTCCGTCGCCTGCGCGTTGAAGGCGCAGAAAGGGAAGCGCACATGGTTCCGGGCCTGGATGGACGAAGGGCAACGGAAGGTGGTCCTTCGGGTCGAAGGGCGGGACGCCCTTCTCGACTTAGAACAGGAAGGGCGGGCGGCGGGGTTGACGACGGCCCTCATCACGGACGCGGGGTTGACGGAGGTGCCGCCAGGCACACAGACGTGCGTGGGCATCGGCCCGGGTCCCGAGGGCACCGTCGATCGCGTCACGGGTGAGTTGAGGCTTCTGTGATGAAGGAACACGTGCGCGTCCTCGGGCTCGACGACGGGCCCTTCTCCTTCGGGGACCGCACGGTGGCCGTCGTCGGCGTCGTCGTCCGCCTTCCCGCGTACGTCGAAGGGGTGCTTGTCACGGAGGTGGAGGTCGATGGTACGGACGCCACGGATCGGATCGTAGATGCCCTCCGCAACTCCCGTTTTCGGGAGGGCCTCGCCCTCGTTATGATCGACGGGATCGCCCTGGGCGGGTTCAACCTCGTAGACATCCAGACGGTGCACGCCCAGACGGGCGTTCCCGTCATGACGGTGACCCGGAAGGAACCCGACCTGGAGGCCATGGAGGAGGCGCTGCGGGCCAAGTTCCCCGACTGGAAGGAGCGCGCGGCGGCGATCCGGCGGGCGCCTCTCGAGCAGATGGAGACATCCCACAAGCCCTTGTACGTGTTGCGGGAGGGCATCGGAGCGCAGGACGCCCGGGACCTCATTCGACGCAGCACCGTCCGGGGGGCCCTTCCAGAGCCCCTTCGAATCGCCCACCTGATGGCGACGGCTCTGATCACGGGAGAGTCCAGGGGCTCGGCCTAGCGGAGGGGAAAGCGCAGGAGGGCACCGACGCCCCCGAGGCCGCTGAGCTTCTGACCGGCGTCATGGCGACTGCTCACCACGAGGACCCGCCCCTTCTTCTGCTCGGCGCGCCGCATGAGGTCCTCCACCTGCCCGGATCGGGTCAGCTCATCGGTGACGAGGAGGGTCTCCACCGCCCCTGCCTCTACGGCCGTCTCGACCTCCTCTGGCCCGTAGGCATGGGGGCCGTTTCGCGCGATCTCCTCCAGGAGTCGCTCCACGAAGCGGGTCTCCAACGCGACCCGGGAATCCTCGAGGACCCGCTCCGCCAGGCCGCCACGGAGGGCCTCCTGAATGCCCGTGATGCCCGGATGCCCGGTCGCGAAGCCGGACGCCTCCGCGAACAGTTCTGGCTCCCGCTCCCGACCGAACTGGAGGAACTCCTCTCGTGCGAATCCGGGACCCAAGACGATCAGGCCGGGAGGGTCCAGCTGACGCACCTTCTCCAGGACCTGTCCGTAGTACTCCTCCTTGGGCGGTTCCTCCGTCTCGTACATCTTGCCGCTTCTTCGTCCCCGGATCTCCACCACCTCTCGGATCCCGGACTGATGCATCTGGGCCACCAGCGCCTCCTCGTCATCGAGGGAGACCAAGGTCATGAGCGGCTTCTCCGTGGCCTCCACCGCCTCCCGGATGCGTCGCAGATGGGACTCCCGCCACGCCTTCACGATCTCCAGGGAGGACCCGGCGACGACATTCAGGGTGTGATGGGCGCCCGGATCCACGTCGCCCTCCTCGATCACGCCGTGGACCCGCAGGCGGTCGGTGAACTCGTCGTAATCTCGACGCTCGACACGGAGACTCAGGGTGACCCGCTTCTTCTCCCCGCGCTCGGGACGAACCTTGTCGGTCTTCCGCTCCTCGCGACGTCGCGTGGACGCGCGGACCAGGTCCCCCTCCTCCACGAGGTTGAAGAGGTGCCATAGGTCGTCCAGGTTCTGCGGAAGGAGCTTGATGGTGCCCAGCTTGAGATCTTCCCGGAGAACCCGCACGGGGCACGCAGGGAAAGCCAATTATTTGTGGCTATCGCGGTCACTGCGCGATGCCGTAACCGATCAGGCGCCAGCGTCCGCCGATCCGCCGGCTGATGGCGGCCCGCTGGCCCGCCTCCGCCACGACGAGAATCTTCAGAGAGAGGTCGGCCTCGCCATCCCGCGCGGAGGTCACGACCCCCACCGTGGTGGCGGTTCCCACACTGAGCATCAGGGGCTCGTTGGTTCGAATCGCCTCGACCTGGCGTTCCTCTTCCGTCCCCACCACGCGGTCCAACAGCTGGATCCTGAGGGTGATGCGTCCCGCGACCTCGGGGAGCTCTCCGGGTTTGCCTGCTACCCGTCCCAGCATGGCATCTGCCTTGGTCAGGCTGGGATCGAGGTTGGTCCCGATGGCCACGAGGCCCCCGGGCCGGACCTCCTTGCGCGCCTTGCCCCCGGCGCGCAGGGACACGACCTCCGTGGTGATCTCCTCCATCGAGGTCTTCCCCTCGGCCTCCACGCGACGGCCCGGTCGGATCTCGATCTCGTCGCCCTTCTTCATGGAGCCCTGCAGGAGACTGCCACCCAGGACGCCTCCCACGAGCTTCTCCGGGCCGGTCCCGGGCGTGTTCACGTCGAAGGAGCGGGCCACGAACATGCGCGAGGCCTCGTCACGATTGAACTTCTTCGTCGGGATCGTCCGCTCGATCTCCATGATCAGGTAGTCCACGTTGACGTTGTGGTGGGCGGAGATGGGGACGATCGGGGCCCCCTCCGCCGGCGTCCCTTGAAGGAAAACCTCAATCTCCTCCATGTTCGCCTTGGCCTCCTCCGCCGTCACCAGGTCGATCTTGTTCTGAACCACGATGATGTGCTCGACCCCGACGATGGTGAGGGCCATGAGGTGTTCCTTCGTCTGGGGCTGAGGAACCGACTCGTTGGCCGCGATGAGGAGGAGCGCGCCGTCCATGATGGAGGCTCCCGAGAGCATGGTGGCCATGAGGGTCTCGTGGCCGGGGGAGTCGACGAAGCTCACGGCGCGGAGGAATTTCGCCTCCCCGTCGTCGGCGCACTTGGCGGAGACGCCGTAGGCCTGCGCGCCCCGCTTATTGGGGCACTTGTAGAAGGCCGCGTCCGCATACCCGAGGCGGATCGAGATGCCGCGCTTGATCTCCTCGCTGTGGCGGTCCGTGACTTCGCCGGTGAGGAGCTTGGCCAGGGTCGTCTTGCCGTGGTCCACGTGCCCGATGAGGCCGATGTTTACCTCGGGCTGTTCGGGGACCTTCACTCCGTCTCCACCTTCTCCTTGAACGCGTCCTCGATGGACTTGGGGCCGAAGGTGACGATCTTGAGGTTGAGCTGGACCGTGTCCGGCCCGATGGTGTCCCCCCGTAGGGTCTTCCGTCGGCGGAGGCCCCTCTTGTGCGAGCGGAAGCCGGGCCCGCCCGCGACGAGGATGCGCTTCCTGCGGGGGCCAGGGAGGCCGGGTCGCATCGGCACGCCGTCCTTGTCGGATCCGCCCGTGAGGACCAGCTTGTAGCCGGGCAGGTCGAAGAAGATGCCGTCCACCTCTTCGCCTACGCGCTTCCCCAGGAGGGCGCCCGCATAGTGGCCCTCCACCTCCCGCGGGTACGCCCTCCCGTTCTTGGGGTCACTGATGACAGCGCGAAAGTCGGCCATGGCCAGTCGCTGTTCTAACTGGAGGGTCGGTAAAAGGTTATCGACCTAGTCCTCGAACTCCTCCTCGCAGAGGCCCAGGACCCCGCAGATCTCGCAGAACTGGGTGAAGATCGCATCCGCCGTGGCGGCAGGGAGAGGACCTGCGTCGTTGACCTCGCGGGCGATCGAGAGGACGATCTCCGTGGCTTGCTTCGTGTCGAAATCATCGTCCATCGCCTCCTCGAACCGCTCCCGCATCCGGGCACTCTCCGCCTCCAGCGCCTCGTCTCTCCCGGGTCGATCCGACTCGGAATCCGCGCGTAAGCGCACGATGGCGTTTCGAATCTCCGCGTGCTCCGTCTCCGCCTTCCGCAGGGCCGCCTCCGTGTAGGTGCTGTTCTCCCGGTAGTGCGTCTTGAGGAGGAAGAACCGGAGGACCTCCCAGTCTACGTCTTCGAGGACGTCCCGAATCGTCACGAAGTTGCCTAGGGACTTGGCCATCCGCTGGTCCTCGATGGTCATGAAGGCGTTGTGGAACCAGTGGCGGGCGAAGGGTCCCTTGCCGTGGGCGGCGGCAATGATGTCCTCGCTCTCGTGGTGGGGGAAGATGAGGTCGCGGCCCCCGCCGTGGAGATCGAACCCGGGACCGAGGTACTTCGTGGCCATGGCGTAGCACTCCACGTGCCATCCGGGCCGGCCCTGTCCCCACGGGCTCTCCCAGGCGGGCTCCCCCTCGCGGGATCGCTTCCAGAGCGCGAAGTCCAAGGGCCCTTCTCGGCCCCCGCCGCCTTGAATCTGCTCCACGACGACCTCCCCCGGGGATTGCCCGCTGAGGCGGCCGTAATCCTCCTCCCCGGCTCGCAGGTAGACGTCTCCATCCACCACATACGCGGCGCCCGACTCGACCAGGTCCTGGACCACGACCAGGATGTCCGCAATGTGCTCCGTGACCCGGGGGTACGTGTCGGCGCGCCGAACCTTGAGCCGATCCATGTCCTCAAGGAACGCGTCGATGTACCTCTGAGCGAGCTCCTCAGGCGGAATGCCTTCCTTCGCCGCGCGGATGGTGATGGCGTCCTCGACGTCGGTAAAGTTGAGGACGAACTGCGTCTCGAACCCGTGATATTCGAGGTAACGCCGGATCACGTCGGCCGCGACGTAGGCCTTGGCATGGCCGAGGTGAGAATAATGGTAGGGGGTGGGCCCGCACACGTACATGCGTACTCGGCCATCGGTCGGCTCCAAGGCCTCCTTCGCGCGGGTGGCGGTGTTGAAGAGCCGTAACGTCATCGGGGTCTACCTGGGCCAGCCTCAGCCCGCGAGGCCCGCCTCAACGGACACGATGGGGGGGAGGTGGTCGCGGAGGAGTTCCCAGGAGTCCCCGCCGTCGCGGCTGTAGAACAGCTGGCCGGTCTTCGTCCCGAGGTAGACGCCAAGGGGGTCGTTGGTATCCGTGCATAGCCCCTCCCGTAGCACGGTCAGGTAGACCTCCTTCTGGGGTAAGCCCTCGTCTCGTCGTTCCCAGTGTGTCCCTCCGTCCGATGTACGATAGACGGCCAGGCTGCCGTCCGGGGTTACGCGGTTGAAATCGCCCACGAGAGGGACGACGTAGAGGGTGTGGGGCTCGTGGGGATGGGCGGCCATGGGGAAGCCGAAAGCGGCCGAGAGTCCCTTCTCGATGACGGTCCAGCCGGGGTCGCCCCGGGCCCTCCGGAAGACGCCTCCGTGGTTCTGCTGGTAGACGATCGCGGAATCCCCGGAGTCGCGAACGATCTTATGCACGCAGGAGCCGAGCTCGTCCTCCGTGAGGGTTCCCCGCGGTAGATAGTCCCCTTTGATGTCTCCATTCATGACGCGCCACGAGTCGCCGCCGTCGTTCGTCCCGAAGGCCCCGACGGCAGAGATGCCCACGAGCATCCGCTTCGGATCGCCGGGATACGGGACAATCGTGTGCAGGCAGAGCCCCCCGCCGCCCGGCTCCCAGTCCTTCCGGTCAGGACGATCGTTGAGGCCGCGAACCGAGGTCCAGGTCCGCCCCTGGTCGTCGCTCCGAAACAGGCCGGCGGGTTCGACGCCCGCCCACAATTCCTCGTCGAGGCCGGGTTCCACGTGCCAGATTCGCTCCACGCTGAGTCCCGACTCCTTGTCGTAGTGGGGTCCCTCCTTCCCCCGATCCCAGGTCTCCCCGAAGTCGGTGCTCCTCTGCACGGTCGGACCCCAATGACCCGTGTTCACCCCGACCCACAAGCTCCTCCCGTCCCGAGGATCCAGAATCGCGTGCATCGTGGTCAGCCCTTCGAAGGACGGACCCCGTGCGTGCCACCGCTTCCGGTCCCGTGAATGGAAGACGAAGAGGCCCTTGCGGGTGCCGACGCTGAGGACCGTGTCTCCTCTCTTGATGTCTGCCATGTTAGCCTCCCGCGACCGAAGGAAGGATGTGGACCTGGTCCCCGGGACGCAGCTCAACGGCCTCGGGTTCCAGGGAGTGCACGGAATCGCCGTTCACGAACACGTGGACGAAGCGCCGGACCTTCCCCTGGTCGTCGACGATGCGCTCCCGCAGCCCCGGGAATTCGGTATCCAGTCCGCCCAGGATCTCGGCCAGGGTGTGGCCGGAAAGCTGGATCGTGTCTCGTCCCTGGGAGTAATCCAGGAGAGCCCGCGGAAGGATGACCTCGATTCGTCCTTCCCCTTCAGCCACGGACGCCACGAGGCTCGCTGGGCGCATAAACCTTTTCCGGGCGTGGGCCGGGTCCATCCGCATTACTCGTCCACGACCGCGTCCGGCGGAAATTTTGCCGTGACGTCCATCACGATATGGGACTCGACGTCCGTGATGCCGAGGGGGATGAGGGTCCGGTTGATGATCCGCCGTAGCTCCTGGTTGTCCCGCGCGGCCAACTTCAGCAGGAAGCGCTTCGCCCCGCTGATGTGGAAGATGCCCGTGACTTGCTTGAGGCGAAGCAGTTCGTCCAGGATGCCCGCCTGATCAGGGGCACCGATATTGCAGAAGACGAAAGCCTCGGACCGATACCCCAGGGCTCGCTTGTCCACACACGCAAAATAACCTTTGATCATGCCCTTGGCTTCCATGCGTCGAATCCGCTCCCGGATCGAGGACTCCGAACGGCGCAGACGACGTGCGATCTCGGCCGTCGTCGTACGCCCGTCCAGCTGGAGGAGGTTTAGGATCTTCCGGTTCATCGCATCGGCGATTTCGGAGATCGGGGGCATGCGCCTCGAAATGGACGCTCTTCATCTTAAACCCGTGGATTCCACGGGTTGTCAATCTGGAATCCGATGAATTCCATGCGCAGGGTTTAAGCGAGAAAAAGTCCCTACATAATGGCAGGAGAGAGAGCGCATGGAAGACATGATTAAGATGATGGCTGACGCCCCCGAAGAGGAGCGGAAGCAGATGATGACGGACCGACTGAAGATGTTCGCGACCATGCCCGAAGACCAGCGGGTCGAGTCCATCTCCATGATGATCACCGGGCTCAGCAAGCTCCCGCCCAAGAAGCGAGAGCAGCTCATCGCGGGGCGAACCATGATCATCGCCAACCTCTCGGAGGACGACCGGAAGGCCGTCATGGTCGGTCGCATGAAGGCGGGGATGAAGGTCGGCCCGGAAATCAGTGACAGCGACATGGCCCTCACGGAGAAGGCCGCCATGAACCTCCCCGACGACCAGAAGATGGCGTTCATGGCCTCCATGGATGCCGTCAAGGCGGAGATGGGAGGGATGATGGAGAAGCCCGCGGCTCCCGCGGTTCCGGGGGTCCCGGAACACCACGGCAAGCGGATGCAGCTGAAGGGTGTCTTCAGCAAGAAGTACGTCTGCTCGGTGTGTGGATACAAGCAGGCTGCCTAGGCCGATCTCGACCCAGAGACCTCGGAGCCATCGCGCACTCGCGTGATGGCACTTCTCATTTATTCGGCGTGTCCCCTACCGCGAAGGTGTTCCTTCGCCGCCCGGGCTTCCGTGACGCGGGACCGCAAGGGAGTCGCACACATCGGCGATCACGACCTTGCGGGCCTGCACGAACCCGATGATGGTCCCGAAGAACTGGCCGATGGCAAAGAAGACGAGGCCCATCCCGACGAAGTTCCAGGGCTCACGAATCGATGCTAGGATTTTCATGTCCAGGGTGAGCTGAGCCGCCAGTTCCTGGTCCCCGGC
>JAZGDV010000034.1:0-2734 GCA_036478175.1 Thermoplasmata archaeon | reverse complement strand
AGTCGGCGCTGGCGCAGGGCGAAGGAAATCACGGCGCTCTGCCGAACCCACTCCTCCAAAGCAATCTCGAAGCGCGTGCCGACATACGAGAGGGCCTGGGTGAGGTCCGGGAAGCTCATGTGGGGCTGGCGCAAGGCCCGCCGCACGTTCTCCCGGACATTCCAGACGCCCAGGGGGAGGGAGTGACCCGGGTGAGTCTCCCGCAGGACGATCGCTGTCGCCTGACGGCCCTCCCGCGCAAGGGCTTCCGCGACCGAGAACCGGGCAGCGTAATAACAGCCTCGGATGGAGGCATAGGCCTTCCGGCCTCGATACCCCTCGCTGTCTCCGATCATGGCAATCTCACGCGTGGAGGGGTTCCAGGTGGTCCGCGGAAACCAGGCTTCCAGGAGCTCATAACTCCAGACCCGGGGGAGCAGCATCACAAGGAAGCGGTTGTCCAAGCGGACCGACTCATACACCCGGAAGTCGTCGATCAGGGGGAGAGTCCGAACGTCCTCCAACAGGCGAAGGCCCACCGCATCATCCACAGCCGTGATGCTCCAACGCGTAGGGACGAGCTTCCTCCCGTCCTCCAGTCCGAGAACCCCCGCGCTCAAGGCGCGCATGATGCGGGAGACCTCCACCCCCTCATCGTAGAGCCGTAGGATCGCACCCCCCGCTCTCAGGTCCCCGTCCCCCCAGACTCTCTCCAGGCGGACGTCCGTCTTGACACCGCTCGTTCCCATCTGGAGCAAAGGAGCCGACGGACCGAAGGGTTGCGCAACCCGATCGGACGACATCCCTCCACGGGGCGACCGGGAAAATACGAGTTCCAAGTCCGCGGGCCGGGCGGCCAGGGCCAGTTCCTGGAGCTGATCCAGAAATCGTCCGCCCTCGCTGACGTTCACGGCCATTCGACGCATTCCACGTATCAGGCTGAATCGAAAGGCGATGATCTCCGAGAAATCGAAATCGAGCCACGCCTCGGGGAGGTCGAGGAGCGTGGTGTCCCCGTGGAAGGGGGGCAGGAGGGGCCCGACGTTCACCTTCGGATACCCGTAGCGCCCGATGAAGATCCCCGGGGGAGAGGTTCCGGAAAGGGACCGGGAGGCAGGCGGGGTCCAGGGCTCCCCCCTCGCAATGGAAGGTAGTGGCACCCGGGAGAGACGCGCGGAGGCGGCCTTGCCGGAGAGACGGCGGATCGGAAGGCCCACGCGTGGGTCTGGGGTTAGGGGTTCTTATATCCCACGAGGGGAGGTGCCCGAAAGTGCGTCTCGGGTCAACGTGACACAAAGATGTGATATTTCTGGGCGGGATCCGCCAGCTCCATCTCAATGCGCTTGGCGAGGAGGCGTGCGGGGCGATGGAGAGTGGGAACCCGCTTCGTGAGGTCCTCGAAGCTGGTGAACAGACCCTCCTTCCGCTCCTCGAGGATTCCCCACATCGTCTTCTTTCCGAGCCCCGGGATGAGCTCGAGCATGTGAAATCGCGTCGTGATGGCCTGCGCCTCGTTGTAGAATCGCAGGTACCGTTCCTCATGCGCCTCCACGATCTCCTCCAGCACAAAGGGGAGTTCGTTCTGGGCGGCCACGGTGAGCTCCTCGTATCCGATCCGGCGCTTCACGTGCTGAACCTTGTCCCGGAGCTCCAAGTCTTTCCCGATGTAGACCCCCTCCCCGATGACCATCTCAACGCCGTCCCGGGACACCAATTCGAAGAGCTTGAACTCGTCCTCTCCGATCCCGTAGGCCAGGGCCTCCCGTCGATGGCGGGGTCCCTCGGGATGGCCTTGGGGCAAGTAATCGATGACACGGGCGTAATCCTCCAAAAGACCCCCTCAAAGGTACTTTTCTACGAGGTTCAGCACGCGGTCGATGTCCTCTTTGGCGAGGGTGAATCGTTCTTTGGAGAAAATGGCCCGCACCTCCTCGGGTTCCGTGGGCATGAGGTCCACGACCTTCACGGCGGTGGGGGGGGACATGAACTCCAGCTCCAGAAGCCCCTGGACCAGCTTCCTGGCCTTCTTAGCCGGAAGACGGGCGAAGGATTCGGCGTGCTGGAGGGCATACGCTTGCTCCGGGGAGAGTTCGCCTCGATCCTCCTTCTCCTTCTCAAGGAGCTCCCTGACCTCGGCCAGGGTCAAGTAACCCTCCATGCAAGCACCTACCGTACCTTGCGCAGGTGCTCGGGTGTCGCGATCACCCGCTTGATGAGGCCCCCCTGCCGTACGGCCACCACGTACGCTCGGCCCCGCCGCTCCTCGACCGTCCCCGTCAGGCCGTGGTAGCGTTTGTTAGGTTGGCCCTTGTGGACACTCGGGTCGATGACGATGGCGGCCTTCTCGCCGGGGACGAAGGAGGTGAAGAAACGCGTGACTGGAGGGAGTCCCCTATCCCGAGGTCGTTTCCGGAACTTCTGTCGCGTCCGGCGCCTTGGACCCTTGGAGGCCTGGACCATTCGCTCCCTCGTCGTGTACCTCGAGAACATCCAGGCGCTCCACTTGAGCCTCGGTCTCCAACAGCGCGGCCAGGCTGGGACGCGTCCGGCCATCGTCTCCGTGGACCAGTTCCTTGATGTAGGTCCCGGCCTCAGCCCGGATCCTCAGCTCGACCTCCGTCCCGTGGACTTGAAGGACCTCGGCGTCCACAACCCGTTTGACGCGCTCTCGGTCGGCCCGACGGTGGGAGACCCTGGCGGGAGTTCTCTGGACGATCTCCTTGCCCTTCAATGCGGCCACCGCTTCTTGAAGTTT
>JAZGDV010000033.1:0-3187 GCA_036478175.1 Thermoplasmata archaeon | reverse complement strand
GCATCCGCATGCGCGCAACGACCGACTCCTGCGGGTTGGCCCGCTTCACGCGCCGCCAGGTCCGCCACCGCAGGAAGAGGCCGATCGTGAAGATGGCGAGGGCGATGGCGAAGGAGATCATCATGGGCAGGAAGACCTGCTCGCCCACGATGGCGAAGTGCTCCCTCTGGGGCTCCTGCGCGAGGGCCGCGACGACGCCTCCAGCCCACCCCATCCCCGCAACAACGGGAGGCCGTGGATATAACGGTTGGCAGGGGGTCATCGGGGTAGATTTATAGGGGGCCGGCGGTCGGATGGGCGTCCCATGCATCTCGTCGTGTGCGTTAAGCAGGTGGCGAATCCGGAGCTGCAGTATCGCATCCGGGACGACGCCCTCGACATCGTGCGAGACAACCTGACCTTCCAGGTCAACGGGCCCGATGAGTACGCCTTGGAGGAGGCGGTCCGCCTCAAGGAGGCCCACGGGGGAACGGTCACGGCCCTCGCGGGAGGGCCGGAGCGAGTAACCGAGGTCCTGCGTCAGGCCATGGCCAAGGGGGCCGACGAGGCGATTCGCCTGGACCTGCCGGAGGGGAGGGAGTTTGACCCTGCGTTTACGGGACGGGCCTTGGCCCAGGCCATCCAGGGCCTGGAATACGACCTCGTCCTCTGCGGTGTCCAATCGGACGACTACGCTCACGCGGCCACCGGCCCGATCCTCGCTTCGCACCTGGGAATCCCCCACGCCTCGGTCGTCACCAAGGTGGAGGTGGAGGGCGCGCATGTTCGGGTCAACCGCGAGCTGGAGGGGGGGATCGAAGAGCAGGTGACCCTGCCCCTTCCCGCGCTTCTGACGATCCAGTTCGGCATCAACGAGCCGCGTTTCGCCTCGGTGGCGGCGATCCTGAGGGCCACGAGGCAGACCATCCGGGAGATGGCCGCCTCGACGGAGGAGGGGCCCGGTCTCACGGTGCGTCGGATGTACATCCCCGAGGTGGCCCATCAGGCCGAGATGCTCGAGGGGTCCGGGGACGAGGTGGCCCAGAAGTTGGCGGCCCTGCTCCGGGAGAAGGGATTCGTTCCGGAGGCGTAGTCTTGGGCATCGTCGTGGTCGCGGAGCACCGGCAGGGAAAGCTGCAGGATCCGACCTTGGAGGTCCTCGAGAAGGCGGCGGAGTTGGCTACCTCCGCGGAGACCGAAGCCAAGGTCGTCCTCCTGGGGCACGAGGTAGAGGACCTGGCCGCAGACCTGGCGCGGTATCCCGTGAAGGAAGTCCTCGTCGTGGAACACCCTTCCCTCGAGCCCTACACGCCCGAGGGATACGGGGCCGCCCTGGCGGCTCTGTTGGCACACGAGAAGGCCGAACTCGTGCTCGCGGCCCATACGGCCACAGGCTACGAGTTCCTGCCCCGGGTGGCCGCGGACCTGCGCCGACCGCTGGTCACCGCGGCCATCGACGTGGGCTTCGACGGTGGCTTCGTGGTCGCGACCCGGACCGGGTACAACGGGAAGGTCGCGGTCGAGGTCGCCATGGAAGGAGACGGCCCCGCTTTCGTGACGCTGCGCCCCGCAACGTTCTCGGCGGCGGAACCCGGCTCCGGGGAGGCACCGGTCACCGTGGTCGACGTGGACCTCTCCGCCCTTCGAATCGATCGGGAGATCCGGGGGTACGTGAAGCCCGAAAGCGGAGACGTTGACATCGCCGAGGCGGACGTGGTGGTGGCCGTGGGGCGTGGCATCAAGGCGAGGGCGAACATCGCGTTGGCCGAGGACCTGGCCGCGGCTCTCGGCGGGGTCGTCGGGGCCTCCCGCCCGGTCGTCGACAACGGGTGGCTTCCTCGGAGTCGTCAGGTGGGATCCTCGGGCAAGACCGTCGCTCCGAAGCTCTACATCGCCCTTGGCGTTTCGGGGGCGATGCAGCACCTTACGGGGATGAAGGGCTCGCAGACCATCGTCGCCATCAACATCGACCCGACGGCGCCCATCTTCTCGGTCGCTCACTACGGGGCGGTCGGGGACCTCTTCGAGATTGTCCCGAGTCTGATAAAGGAACTCGGGAAGGGCTAACCTCGTATCGGGCTCGGTGGCGAGAGGATCAGCCTAGACCTGCGATGACGCGCTGCGCAAAGTCCGACGTCCCTACGACGCTGGCCCCCTCCATCTGCCGAGCCAGGTCCTGGGTGACCTCGTGCGCCTGAATCGCGCGCCGTACCCCCCCGCGGACCATCTGGGCGGCCTCCTCCCAGGCGAGGTACTCCAGCAGCATCGCTCCCGCCAGGATCTCCCCCGTCGGGTTGGCCACGTCCTGTCCGGCATACTTGGGCGCGGTCCCGTGGATGGGCTCGAAGAGGGCCGTGTGGTCGCCGAAGTTGCCGCCGGGGGCCACGCCGAGACCCCCCACGAGGCCGGCCGCCGCATCGGACACGTAGTCCCCGTTCAGGTTCGTCGTGGCGATGACGTCGTAATCCGCCGTTCGAGTGAGGAGCTGCTGCAGCATGTTGTCGGCCAGACGGTCCTTCACCAGGATCTTGCCCTTGGGAGTCGCGCCCCCATGCCGGTCCCGCACCTCCTTCTCGGTGACGATGTGATCCCGGAATTCCTCGGTGGCCACCTCATACCCCCAGCGCATGAAGGCGCCTTCCGTGTGCTTCATGATGTTCCCCTTGTGCATCAGGGTCACGCTCTGCCTGCCCCGCTCCACCGCATAGGCGAGGGCCTTACGCACGAGGCGTTTGCTTGCGAACTCGCTCATGGGCTTCAGGCCCACCGCAGGGTCATTCTCCACGTGGAGGCCGTAGGTCTTCTCCAGGTGCCGCAGCAGCGCGCGTGCCTCCTCGCTCCCGGCCGCCCACTCGATCCCCGCATAGACGTCCTCCGTCGCCTCTCGAAACACCACGAGGTCGACCCGTTCCGGATGCCGTAAGGGGCTCGGGACTTCCGGGATCCACGTGATGGGGCGCACGTTGGCATAGAGGTCCAACCGTTGCCGGAGGGTGACATTCAGGCTCCGGAACCCGCCCCCAATCGGGGTGGTCAGGGGGCCCTTGAGGGCGACGACGTAGTGACGGATGGCCGTGAAGACGTCGTCGGGAAGGAGTTCCCCGTAGGGGTTCAGTGCCTCCCCCCCCGCGGGAATCTGCCACCAAACCAGTCGGCGGTCCCCCCCGTAGGCTCGGTCGACGGCCGCGTTCAACACGTCGCGGGCGGC
>JAZGDV010000032.1:0-2986 GCA_036478175.1 Thermoplasmata archaeon | reverse complement strand
ACGAACCCCAGGCGGCCATCGCCCGGGCTCGTGTCATGGTGGAGGAGGGTGCCGGCCTCATCGACGTCGGGGCGGCGTCCACCCGTCCGGGGAGCGATGCTGTGAGCGCCGCAGAGGAGTGGAAACGACTCGAACCGGTGCTCGGCGGGGTCGTCGACCAGGTGGACGTGCCCGTCTCCGTAGACACGTACAGGCCAGAGACGGCCGCCAAGGCGTTGAATCTCGGGGCGACCATGGTGAACGATGTGACGGGCCTCCGTGACCCCAAGATGATCGGCCTGGTGGCCCAGCACGACGTCCCCGCGGTCCTCATGCACATGCTCGGGGAGCCGAAGACGATGCAAAAGAACCCCGAGTACGACGACGTCGTCGCCGATATCGTGCGCTTCCTGCGAGCGCGAGTCGAGAACGCCGTGGAGGGGGGCGTCGACCCGGAGAAGCTCGTGGTGGACCCGGGCATCGGATTCGGCAAGACGACCGAGCACAACCTCCAGATCCTGCGCCAGCTTGGGGCCTTTCGGAGCCTGGGTCGTCCCATCTTGGTGGGAGTCTCCCGTAAGAGCTTCCTCGGAAAGTTGTTGGATGCCGAGGTCGAGGACCGACTCGAGGGGGGTCTGGCAGCCGCCGTGCTAGCGGCCCATCACGGTGCCCGCATCCTCCGTACCCATGACGTGAAGGAAACCGTCCGGGCCCTTGCCATTGCCGACGCCATCCTGGGAAAGGGTTCGACCTAGCCCCGGTGATCCTGTGACCCAGGCTTCCCCCCGGCTGTTGCTAAAGAGCGGTAACGGATTCCTCTTCTCAAACCCCCAGGGCGACATCACGCAGCCCCGCAAAGGTGAGGGGCTCTATTGGGAGGACACGCGACACCTCAGTCGGTACGCCCTATCCTTGGGGCCTCACCGATTCGCCCTCGTCGAGGCAGAGACCCTCGAGCCGTTCCGCGCTCGGTTCGAGTTCGCGCCGAACCGGCCCCCGGAGTCACCCCTCCGCGTGATTCGAGAACGCGTGCTGGCACCCCACCTCGTAGAGACATTCCGCGTTCTGAACCCGAGAGACCTCCCATCCTCCTTGGTCTTGCGACTCGCTTTTCGGGCCGACTTTGCCGACATCTTTGAAGTCCGGGGGATGGTCCCGCCCCGCCGGCGCGTGCCCCATGTCGAACTCTGGGGCCGCGGGGTTCTCTTCTCCCGAACGGGCGAAGACGGGGTCCCGAGGTGGACACGGCTCACCTTCGATCCCCTCCCGAATCGACTCAGCCGACGGAGGATCGTATGGGACCTCTACCTCGTGCCCCAGTCGGAGATCGTTCTCTCTGCTCGGGTGGAAAGCGGCACCGGAGAACCCCCTCGGGAACAGAAACTGGCCCCCCTTGACTCCCTCGTCGATGAGATCCACAAGATCCGAGCGAGCCAGCAAGGGGCCTGGGGACGTGTCGAGGGGGAGGGCCCCCTAGCGGATTGGACCCGCCACGCCACGGAGGACCTGCTGACCCTCCTCATCCAAGTGGATGGATTCCAGGTGCCCGCTGCCGGCCTGCCCTGGTATAACACCCTCTTCGGTCGTGACAGCCTCATCGTCGGTCTTCAGACGGTGCACCTGAATCCCCGGCTGAGCATGGAGATCCTTCAGTCGCTCGGCAACCACATGGGACGACATCATGACCCCTTCCGGGCCGAGGAGCCCGGCAAGATCCTCCATGAACTCAACCGTGGCGAACTGGCCATGTCCGGTGCGACGCCGTACGGCCCCTACTACGGAACGGTCGACGCCACGGCCCTGTTTCTCTGCCTCCTCCACGAGGTCTACCGCTGGACGGCGGATCTGGTCTTCTGCGGCGCCCTGTATCCGTTCGGGCAGGGTGCGGCTCACCATCTGATCGAGCAGCTCCACAGTCCCATGGGATTCCTGAACTACAAGGGAGGGGACCCTCCGGCCCTCCGGCATCAGGGTTGGAAGGACGGGGAGGTGGGAATCCTCCAGCCCGATGGCCGCCAGCCCGAGCCACCGGTGGCGCCCTGCGAGGCCCAGGGGTATGCCTTCTGGGGGCTTCGCGGTCTTGCGGAAGTCGCCAGGGCCCTCGGGGAGGAGAACGACGCGGCGACGTGGACGGCGGAGGCCGAGGCGCTGCGAGCGCGGTTTCACCCTGCCTTCTGGATGCCCGAGGAAGAGACCTACGCCATCGCCCTCGACGGCCGAGGCAGACGAATCGCCCTCGTCACCTCCAACCCCGGGCACCTGCTGATGTGCGGCCTGCTTACCCAGACCCAGGCAGACCGGGTCGCCGATCGGCTCTTGTCGGAGGACCTGCAATCTGGCTGGGGAATTCGGACCCTCTCCGAGCGGGCCCCGTACTACGACCCCGTCAGCTACCATCACGGGTCCGTGTGGCCGCACGACACCGCCCTCGTGGCCTTCGGGCTGGCTCGTTCGGGTCGTTCGAGGGAAGCCTCCCGCCTCTTCGAGAACCTCCTCGCGGCCGCGTCGAGCTTCCCGCGAACCCGGTTGCCGGAACTCTTCGGGGGGCAGCGTCGAAAGGGCGACGCGCCAATCCGTGTTTCTCAGGCGTGCGACCTCCAGGCCTGGGCCTCGGGCGTTCCATTGCTCGCGACACGTGCCCTTCTCGGCATGGAAGCCGACGCAGGGGCGGGGACCCTTCGGCTCCGTCCTTACCTGCCGGCGGCGCTCTCCCCCTTCCATCTGGGTCCCCTTCGGGTCGGGGCTTCACGCATCGAGATCCAGGCCCAGGGCCAGGGAGAGGATTCGGAGGTTCGGGTCCGGACCCTCTCGGGACCCGAGCTTGCCTTGGTTTGACTCGGTGCCAGTTTCACCCACCTCCTCCCTCCCGCCACTTAAGGCGTCCCCTCGTGAGAGTCCGTCCAGACGGGGCCGGAGGACATGGAAGGCTGGATCATCGACGCCTATGCGGACTACCAACGGGACTCCCTCGTCACCTGGCTCTGGACCCCCCGGGGTGTTCGACGCA
>JAZGDV010000031.1:0-5323 GCA_036478175.1 Thermoplasmata archaeon | reverse complement strand
ATAGAAGAAGGGGGCGAAGAGGATCAAGATGGCTCCCGAGATGAGGAGCACTGCGAATAGGGTGACGAGCTCTTGCTCTGCCATCTCCAGTCCTTGGACCTTGGAGGCGAGCTATCCGGGGAAAAGCGTTGCTTCTCGAGTCTTCGCTGTGGTAATCAGGAGCGGAAACCACGCCCCTCACGAGTACTTCCAGAGGACGATGAACCCGAGAACCCAGCCGGCAAGGCCGGAGAGGCGGTAGACGATCTCGTACCCCTCGATGGCAAAAGGGGCCAGGAAGGCGAAGGACACCGAGATCAGGATGGCGGCCATCCAGACGGTCGGCCTGTCCCGAAGGGACTCCGGGAGGATTCGTGTCAGGATCCGAATGATGACGAAGGCGCCCCCGAGGGCCATGAGAAGCCGTTCGACAAAGATGGCCTCCGACGGTTGAGGACCGATGAAGGGTTGGAGGAAATCGAGGACCAGGGTATAGACGATGTACGCGGCAAGGCCCAGGAACAGGACGGCGAGGACGACCCTCAGGATCGTCCACCACTTCCGTTCCTCGAACCGGAACTCAAGGGACCGGTAAAGGAACGTGGGTGAGGCCACTCTCAGCGCCGTCACCAATAGGGCGAAGGGCAGGAAGAAGAGGGGCTCACTCAGGGCCAGAAACACGAGGTACAAGGAGCCCCCCATGACGCCGATGACAAGGGCCAGGAGCGCGTAGAGGCGGAACTTGGTCTGCTCCTCCACGAGCTTGTAGATCAGGGGGGAGAGAAGAACGATGAAGGTCCCGGCAAGTAGCGTCCCGGCAAAGAGAATGGCAACGAGCTCCGCGTGGCTGGCCATGGACTGGCTGCCCAGAAGCTAGAGCACGATAAACCTTTGGAAGTGAGTCCTGACTGGGAGAAGGTTCCTCCCTGCGAAACCTTCGGCGTCGCGTGGGGGACCTGAGCGCTAAGGCGAGACGCTCGCCTCCAAGTCGGCGGCGAACGCCTCCACTTCTTCGAGGGGAGTCGGAGAGGTGATTGGGGGTGAACACGAGGTCCCCTTGCACGCATAGATCGCCGGAACGGGATCCTCCGGGTAGTTCGCGGCCTGGAAGAGATCGGTCCCCACCTCGAGGGGTCGGAGGACCCAGTCGGGCCGGAACGCACGGAGAAAGGGGGCCAGGATCTCGTCTCTCCCCTCCGTACGGGGGTCGAGAACCACATCGACCTTGAGGACGCCCTTTCGATGGGCTTCAAGAGCCAAGGCGTATCCCGATGCGGAGATGGCGTATCGACGATACTGGCTCCCGAACCCCTCGAGAATCTGCGCCGCCGCCGTGCCGTACTCCTCCTTCCGGGTGAGTTCCATCAGCTTCATCAAGAGAAGGGCAGCGTGCGCGTTGTCCATCAGGGGCTTCTGCCCCTCGCGCAGGAGGCCGATGTCGCCCTCCTGGGTTCGTCGATCCCTCAGAACACCGCCTTCGTCCGTGAGGACAGCCATCATCTCCTGGACCAACGCCTCGGACCGGTCGAGGTACCTTCGTTCGCCCGTGTGCTCGAACGCGGCCAGGAAGGCCCGTGCGACCGAGAGGTAATCGCTCAACAACGCGTCCACGTGGGGGCTTCCGTCCCAGTAGTGGGAGAGCGCGCCCTCTTTGGTCATGAGTTGCTCTTCCAGCCGGGCCAGGGCCGCCAAGGCCGCGTCTCGGTGGCGTTCCTCCCCGAGGACCGCGCTCGCCAGAAGATAGATCTCGATGGCCTGTCCGCTCAAGTCGGCGTAGACGGTTCGGTCGATGTAGGGGGCCTCCCGCTTCTGTCGCTCTTCTAAGGGGAGAGGGTAGTACTCTTCGTCCGCGTCCTGGCTTCCCCAGAAACCCTCCTTGGGATCCCGAAGGTTGGCCTCGAGGTAACGAAGCACGTCGCGGGCCACGTCCCGATATGCCTCCTTTCCCAGCACGGTGTAGGCATGGAGGTAATTCCGGAGGAGGCCGACGTTCACGTCCAACATTTTCTCGTAGTGAGGCTCGGTCCAGTCCCGCGTCACGGAGTACCGGTAGAAACCCCCCTCGACGGGATCGTACATCCCGCCCCCGGCCATGCCCTCCAGGGTCCTCTCCACCATCTTTCGGAAGAAATCGTTCCCGGAAGCCTGGTAATGGTACAGGGCCAGGTCGAGGGCGTCTGGCTGGGGGAACTTGGGCGCTCCACCGAAACCGCCGTAGATCTCGTCGTACTGCTGGAGCAGCTGACCCAGAACCTCCTCGTAGATCTCGTCGCTAAGGCCTCCCTGTGGCGCCGCCACCTCGACCTCCGGCGGCCTTCGATGCGCATGGTCGACGGTGCCGCCGGTCTTCTGAAAGTGGCTCTTAATCTGCACCAGGGCTCGTTTCATCTGGTCGGGCGGAATGTAGGTCCCGCCCGAGATGATCTCCCCGTCCCCGTTCAGAAACGCGGTGGTGGGATAGCCCCCGAGGTTGTAGCGCTCCCGGATGTCAGGACGGCGATCGATGTCGACCCGAATGGGGACGAAGTCCTCGTTGATGAGCCCGATGATCTCGTCGTCGGCGTAGGACGTCTCGTCCATCACGTGGCACCAATGGCACCAAACCGCGGACAAGTCCAGGAGAATCGGTTTCCCGGTCTCCTTCGCCTCCCGGAAGGCCTCCTCGCCCCACGCCTCCCAGCGGATGTCGGTGTGGGAGCCCATCGGTCATCTATGGCCGAGGAAGCGTTATGAATGTTGTGCCCAGGCACCCCTGACCGAACGGGTGGTCCCCCATGCGCGGCAACGCCGTCGCGTCCTTCAGTCCGAGGCACGCGATTGACGGATCGCCCCCGAGAGGAACACGACGCCGCCACTCACGAGCCCGATCGCCAAGGCGATGTCCGCATCTAGGGCCGCCAGGTTGATCGTGAGGAAGTTCAGGCTGATTCCCACCAGCAGGCTCCCGACGAGGGCCGTGATCACCCCCAGGAGGCGGTTGAAGAAGATGTAGATCAGGACGGCGCCCACGAGGAAGCTAACGAACGTAAACACGAGGGTTCCGGCAGGAATCATCGCCCCCGGCTCCGTCGACCCGCCGAGGAGCAGGTAGGTCACGCTTCCCACCACAATGCCGGCCGCGAGGGAAATCGCCGTCCGCACCACGAAGCCGAATAGGACTACTCCGACGATGACACCGACAAGGCCGAAGATCAAGGGAAAAATGGGCGCGCCCAGCAGACTGCCGCCGAGGAAGCCGAATGTTCCCCCGATAATCGCGCCGAGCACCGCCTGGAAGACCCGAACGAGGCCGGCTCCGAAGAACGCGAGAACCAAGCCGGCAACAAGCAAGACCACGCCGACAACGACTGCCGCCAGGGGGTCGACTAGGGCCATAGTCCGGCCATGATGGGGGATGACCACTTAAGGCGAACGGTTGGCCTTCCCTCGGTCCGGGTGGCTACCAGTCTGCTCAGCTGAAGAACAAGGCGGCGGCCTGCGTGACGAAATCGATGAAGACGAAGGCGAAGACCCCTGTGGCGATGGTCCCAATCAGCGCCACCCAAAGGGCAAGGGAGTAGGGAGTCGGCACCTTTACAGGCTCCGTCGGACCCTCAAAGATGTACATGTGCTTGATCACGCGCGCGTAGTAGAACAGGGAAAGGGCGCTGTTGAGGACCCCGGCCACCCCGAGGGAGACCATCCATTCCGACCCGGGGACCAGGCCGGCCTGAATGGCGGACCAGAAGAGGATGAACTTGCTTACGAATCCCCCCAGGGGGGGAATGCCTGCCAGGGAGAGGAGCAAGAGCATCATCGCGAAGGCGACGAGAGGCATCCGTCTTGCCAGTCCGCTGTAGTCGTCCAGGCGCTCCCCGATCAGCAGGGTCGCCGTCATCGCGACGAAAATGAAGGCCCCTCCCTGCATGAATGCGTAGACGAGGAGATGATACAGTCCCCCGGCCAGGCCGAAGGCCGCAATGCCGGAGTCGGAGTGGCTCCCCACCACGACGGCGATGAGGACGTAACCGGCGTGGGCGATGCTCGAGTAGGCCAGCATCCGTTTGATGCTCTTCTGGTTGAGGGCGGCCACGTTCCCCAGGGTCATGGTGGCGATGGCCAGGATGCCCAAGGCCAAGGTCCACTGCCCGGCCGTCCCGAGGAGGGCGATGAGGAAGATCTTGAATAGGGCGGCGAACCCCATGATCTTGGACGAGGTGCTGAGGAAGGTGGTGATCGTGGTGGGCGCGCCGTCGTAGACGTCCGGGACCCACATGTGGAAGGGGACGGTGGCCACCTTGAACCCGAAGCCCGCAATCAGCAGCACGACCCCCAGGACGATGACCGGCTCAAACTGCGCGAGGCCCAGGGGCAGGGCCGCGCCGAGGAAGCGGAGGTCCGTCACGGCGGGGGCGTCCGCCTGGGGCGGCATCTGGCTCGCAACGTGGGCGCTCACCCCGTAGATGAGGGAAATCCCAAACAGGATGATGGCCGAGCTCACCACCCCGATGATGAAGAACTTCATCGCGGCCTCGGTGCCCCGCTTGTCCCGTTTTCGGAAGGCCACCAGGGCGAACGTGGCGAGGCTCGCCATCTCGAATGCGAGGTAGAGGACGAACAGGTCGGTCGATGCCGCCACCAGCATCATGCCCACGAGGGCGATGAGGAGGAGCCCATAGTACTCCCCAATGTTCCGATCGGTCTTCTGCAGGAAGGCCCGCGACGCCAGAACGACGAGGACGCCCGTCAGCAGGAGGGCGACCCAGAAGAATAACACAAAGGGGGTCACCTCCAGCAGCAGCCCGGGGAGCTGCAGCGATACCGGCGCTTGCCAGAGGACGAGACCGAGCCTCTCCAGGAGGCCCAAGCCCGCCATGTCGAGGCTGAGAAAGAGGGCAACGAGCAGCCCGACCAAGGCCACATCGGCCAACCTCCTCCGATCGCCGACGATGAAGGTGAGGGCGATGAGGAGGAACCCGAAGAGCGTGGCGATGATGACCGGGAGGAGCACGAGCCATTCGGTCAGTCAGATGCCTCCGAAGGACTGAAAGAAGCTGGTCGTCCACGTGTTGAACAGGTCCATGAGCGGGGCCGGGAAGATGCCGAAGAGGACGAAGAGTCCCGCCAGGATAACGAGCGGAAGGACTTCGTAGAATGCGAGGTCCCGGGGCTCTCCCAACGACTCTCGGAACGGGCCGTGAACCGCCCGCTGGACCCCCCACAGGTAATAGGCGGCGGTAAGGACCACAGTGAGGACCGGGAGGAGGACCCAGAGCCCGAAGGCCTCGTACGTCCCCAGGAAGACCGTGAATTCGGCCACGAAGCCCACGAGACCCGGCAGGCCCAGGGAGGCCAGGAAGGCGAG
>JAZGDV010000030.1:0-2699 GCA_036478175.1 Thermoplasmata archaeon | reverse complement strand
GGCGAGGAAGACACCGGCTGCGAGGAACAGGCTTCCGCCCACGTTTGCCAGGTTTCCCGAGGGATCCAGCTCGGGCGTGTAGATGGCCAAGAGCCACGTCCCCGCGGAGGCGCTGGAGAGGAAGGCCGAGGCAGCATACACAGGGAGCGCAATCGACAACAGACGAAGTCCTGAAGCTAGGCCCGCCTTCAGATGCGGCTCACTCTCCTCTGCGTCTGGGGCTTCCTGGGAATGCAGCTCTTCGAGGAGGAGCAGCGTGAATCCGACGGGGGCCGCTCTTGACACCGGAGGCTAAGCATTCGCGGGCCCCATAAAGATTCATCAAACGGAGGCCCGAGACCGCTGGGTTCACTCGGCAAGCAGTTCCGCCCCCGTTCCGAACTCCAGGATGCCCAGTTTGTCGTCCAGTCCATAGATCTGCGAGCCCAAGACGGCCTCCCGGGACACCATCGGGGACAGGTAGGGCCCCCGCAGCACGTCGGAGCCATGGGCCAGGGGGCTGAAGGCGGGCAAGATGATGAGGTCCTCGCGGACGGTGAAGCAGGGCAGGTTGAGGGTGGCCCCGATGGTGTCCTTCAGCCGGAGGGCCGGATGTTCGTGCCCCATGATCAGGCCATCGGGGGCCTCCACCTCCTGGTGGCCGTGGGCCACGGTGAACCGCCCCAGGCGGAAGGCGGGCTCGTGGAGGTCCAGCCCCTTCCGGTAGGTGATCGTCGCGAGGAAGTTGTCGTGGTTCCCCCGGACCAGGATGGGCTCCACCTTGTTCTCCAGGAACCCCAGCACGTCCAGGACCTCGGTCCACTCCTCGCGCAGATTCCGAGAGAACTCGTGTTTGAAGTCGCCCGCCACCACCAGTTTGTCGGGAGCGTAGCGGTCCAACAGGTGGCCCAAGCGCTCGATCATGTGTTTCTTCTGGAACCGGGGGAGGGACACCCCGTGCCGCCGGAGGGCGCCCTCGTACCCCAGGTGCAAGTCGGAAATGACGAGGGCCTTCTCGTCCTCGAGGTAGAGCGCGTAGTCCTGGGTCGCCTTGACTCCAGGGAGGACCCGAACCTCGTCCACGGCCTGAAAACGCTTGGGACGCTAATAGGGTTAGTCCCGGGACCGGGTGCGGACGATGTAGTTCTTGAACTCGTCGGGTCCGACCGCGAGCCGGAGGGTGTCCTTCACCTCCTCCACAACGCGGACCGGCACCTTCGCCTTGCAGGAGCCGAAGATGGTCATGGGGTAGCCCATGTCGTCGGCCGCCTTGCGACGCACATCCACGATGAGTTCGGAAATCCGCCAATGGGCCCGGTCGATGGTGAGGTCCTCCGTGTCGCCGAAGGCGTACTCCTCCTCGCCCTGCACCCGGCGACCTAGGAGGGATTGGGCCTCCGTCCCCACCCCCCGCTTTTGAATGTGGTCCGGCATCTCCTCCAGCTTTCGCGTGAGCACGAGGTTGTCACTCAGGGAGGACACCTCCGACGGCTCCACGAAGATCCGAGGGCTCCCGAAGAAGGGCTTGCGGATCTCCAGCCGGTCCGCGACGTCCCGGTTGAGCAGGATGGAGAGCTGGGGGACCTTCCACGCGTCGTCCACCAGAGGGGATCCGAGCTTGCCCAGGACCCGGGCGTCCCGGGTGATGACGGTCTTGTTGAGGATGTCCTTGACGGTGGTCACGGGGCGGTACGAGGAGGTCCGCGCGAATATAAAGCCTCTCGACCTAGGCTGGATTGATCCCGTGCGTCTGGCTCTCATCGCGGACGTCCACAGCAACCTGCCTGCCCTGGAGGTGGTCCTCGAGGCGGCGGAGGAGGCCGGGGTGGACCACATCCTCAACGCCGGAGACGTCGTGGGGTACAACCCGTTCCCGAACGAGGTCGTTCGGCTGCTCCAGTCCCGGGGGGTCCAATCCATCCAAGGGAACCACGACCGGGCGGCCCTGAGTGGGGACACCACCTGGTTCAATCCCTATGCGGCGGAAGCCATCGCCTGGACACGCGGCCAGTTGCATGAGGCATCCGAACGATTCCTTGCAGGCCTTCCCATCGAGCTCGACACGAACCATGGCGGCGCAGCCCTTCGGCTGGTACACGGGAGCCCCGTGGACCCGGATGAATACGTGTTCCCGCACCAGGCCAATGCGAGCCTCCTCCGACTGGCGGGAACCGAGGTGCTCGTCCTGGGCCACACGCACATCCCCTTCGTGAAGAAGACAGGGGAGGGGATCCTCCTGAACCCGGGCAGTGTTGGCCAGCCCCGCGATGGGGACCCCAGGGCCTCCTGGGCTCTCCTGGACTTGCCGGAGGGCAATGTGGAGCTGCGAAGGACACCGTACGACATTCAGGTCGTTCGCAGGGAGATTCTGGCGTGTGATTTGCCGACCTTCCTAGGGGAGCGACTCCTGACCGGTCGATAGATCAGGGCCTCCCTCAAGCGGACGCTTTTTAGCCGCTACGGGATTGGCAGACGGGGCCGATAGATCAGCCTGGAAGATCGCGGGCTTTGCAAGCCCGAAGTCGCGGGTTCAAATCCCGCTCGGTCCACTAAAGAATCCTTGAGTACCGGACTCGCGTTCAAGCCTAGTGAGGGCTCTCGGGGAATCGTCGGCGTCGGCGATAACGAGCAAAGGACTCCTAGAGGATGAAGACCTGCGGCGCTGGTACGAGAACCTCTACCGGGGGTCCCCGCAAACGGCCCGCGAGAGGATGCGGACG
>JAZGDV010000003.1:0-3705 GCA_036478175.1 Thermoplasmata archaeon | reverse complement strand
CATGGCCGACATGGGTGTAATCGTAGGGGGTAATCCCACACACGAACATGTCCACACGCCGGCCGCGGAGCGGGACGAAGGCCTCCTTGGTGCGGGAGAGGGTGTTGTAGATCTGGAGGGCCATCGCGGCTATCCATAGGAGGGCGGATAATTAACATTCGTAGGTAAGCCACCTTCCCGGGTGGCGAAACGGCCGGTTGCCAGACTCCCGGCGAATCTGCGGCAGCGTTAAAGCCTGCCTGATGCTTGCCGGCGCATGGCACTCGACACCCGGAAGCTGTCGGGCTTACTCCTGTTCCTCGGAGGGGTGCAGTTCACCGTGGGCCTCATGATCGCCGCGTCCCTGACCCCGGGGTACAGCATCGCGGATGACACCATTAGCTCCCTCGGGGTCCGCGAAGGGGCCCTCGTGTTCAACATTTCCATCATCCTGTTGGGGGTCTTCGTCCTCGCCGCCGCGTACTTCATTCGGAGCGCTTTGGGGAGCCTCGTCGTCGCCGTTCTCGTCGCGGTGGCCGGCATCGGAGCCCTCGGGGTGGGCGTTTTTCCGGCGACCACGGTCTTTGCAGGCGTGCACGGCTTGTTCTCCTTGATCACCTTCCTGTTCAGCAACGTGGCCGCGATCTACGTGGCCCGGTTCGTGCGGACTCCCCTCCTCCCCCTGTCGATTGCCCTGGGGGTGATTGGGTTGGCGGCCCTTGGCCTCTTCATCTCGGGCACCTACCTGGGCCTCGGCATCGGGGGCATGGAGCGCATGATCGTGCTCCCGGTGTTGGCCTGGGCCATCGCCTTGGGCGGGTACCTCATGGCCGGTGAGGCTACGTAGAACCAACGCTACGCGAGACGACCCGGAGCCGGCCGTACCCCTCCGAGGACTCCCTCCCCCGGCAGCCGACCGGCATAGGCCTGCAAGTACGGGCGAAGGTTCCGAAAGATCCGAATCTCCGCCTTCTGCAGATGCTCGCCAAAGGTCGAAGGCGACAGTCCGGCACCCTCCGCGAGTAGATCCACACGGGTCTCGGCGGGGATGGAGCAGTAGCCGTGCTCGAGTCCCAGGATCAGCGCGGAGAGCTGGCGATCCGTTACCCCCGCGAATATGTCGGAAGCGGGCACGAGCATCATCTGTTCCATCTGGGCATTCTCAATCGGTCGCAAGGACGTGATCCGCACTTCCCCGATCTCGCGGATCCTTCGGAACAAATCCCGGAGTGACTCCTGACTCCAAGCGAGGACCCGCCACGATTCCCAGCCGTTGCGGAAGGCGATGGGAGGGATGTCCCACACTCCGGCGGCTCTAATGGCATTGCCGATGGACGGGAGGGACGCCGCCGCACACGCACAGCGCCGGGTGATGATGAGGGGACTCTCCTCTCCGTCGGAGCGGTAGCCGGCTTGGGAGACCTCCTCGACCCACTGCGAGAAGCCTTCCCGCTGGTCGAGGGAACCCGTCACCTGAAAAAAATCTCGGTTGCTCGCGCACCAGCTCAGGATCCGGAGGCCCGGGAACCTGAGGGATGCCTTGCCAACCGGGCATTCGTGCATCGCTTCGAAGCGAGGCAGCAAACATCTCCGCGACGTCTTCCATCGACTAACCCCAGAGATCGCAGTGTTGTGAAGGGTGCCTAAGGTTTACCCGGGCTACACCGGCTCGCTCCCCCGGCTCAAGACCCATGCACTCGTTTGTCTCGGCTGGTTTCGGTGACCAGGATGCGGGCGTGGACCCTCATGGAAAAACCGGATCTGAAAAACGGCGGCGGAGAGAAACTTCAGCGGGACGCAACCCCGGCTCGCCCAATCTCCCCCCGCGAGCACGAGGCCACGGAGTTTCTCGGGAGCGGCGGGAGCATCGTCTTCCGGCGTTGCACAGAGTGTGGGGACGTTCTCTTCTCTCAGGCAGGACGAAGGGTTGCGGTGCCGGGTGCCTGAGTCGGGTCCCTACCCCCGAAGGGCGTCGAGCGCCTGGCTCAGGTCCTCGATGAGATCCTCCGCGTCCTCGCACCCGACCGAGAAGCGAATGAGGCCGTCCCCGATCCCCTGGGCCTCCCGTTCGGCGCGGGGCACGCTCTTGTGCGTCATGGAGGCGGGGTGCTCGATGAGGGACTCGATGCCCCCGAGGGACTCGCCGAGGATGATGAGACGGAGGGCCTTCAGGAACGTCTTCGCCTTCTTCTCGCTGGCCAGAGCGAAGCTCACCATGCCGCCAAAGGCCCGCATCTGCGCCTTGGCGATCGCGAACTGCGGATGGTCCTTCAGGCCCGGATAGGCGACCCACTCGACTTCTTCGCGTTCCTGCAAGAAATGCGCCAGCAGCGTTGCGTTCGCGCAGTGCCGGTCCATCCGCAGCGGGAGGGTCCGGATGCCTCGCAGGACGAGGTAGCAATCGAAAGGGCTGGGAATCGCGCCCACGGCGTTCTGCGCGAAGCGTAGCCTCTCGTGGGCCTTCTCGTGCGAGGTGACGATGGCCCCGCCCAGGATGTCGCTGTGGCCCCCGAGGTACTTGGTGGTGCTATGCACGACGATGTCCACCCCGAGCTTCAGGGGTTGCTGGAGGTAGGGGGAGGCGAAGGTGTTGTCCACGACGGTGTAGATCCCCTTCCCCCGGCCCAGGCGGCCGAGAGCCTTGAGGTCTACCACCTTCAACAGAGGATTCGTGGGTGACTCCGCCCAGAGCATGCGGGTATCCTCCCGGATGACGGCCTCGGCCTCCCCCATGTCCGTCATGTCGACGAAATCGAAGGAGACGCCGAAGTCCTCCATGACCTGACGGAAGAGGCGGTAGGTGCCTCCGTAGACGTTGTCGGCCACGACAACGTGGTCCCCCTGCTTCAGCAGCGTCATGAGGGTGGTGATGGCCGCCATCCCGGACGCATAGGCCAGGCCGTGCGTGCCCTCCTCCAGCGTCGCCAGGCTCTCCTCCAACGCCTCCCGCGTGGGGTTGCGGCCTCGTCCGTAGACGTACTCATCCTGCGTCGACTGCGAGTAGGTGGAGGTCATGTAGATGGGGACGTTCACGGCCCCCGTCTCGGGGTCCGGCTTCTGGCCGGCGTGGATGGCCCGGGTGGCCATCCTCATGCGGCCGCCCTCCGGGTGAGGTATTCGACGACATCGATCCGGGTCACGATGCCCTGGGGATCGTCCGCCGGCCCGAGGAGGACGGCGGGGTTCCCGCGCAGGAGGAGCTTCGAGACCACATCCAGGTCGGTTCCTGCGTTGACCACGGGGAAGGGCTTCTCCATCACCTCTCGGACACGCACCTCCGTCATCTCGCCCCGTTCCAGCATCTGCGCCAGGAGGGCCTCCTCCCGCACACTCCCGACCACCTTGCCGCCGTCGAGAACCGGAAGCTGGGACACCGTGTGCTGTCGCATCAACTGGATGGCGGCCAGGACGGGCTCATCTGCCTCTACGGCAACCAAGGAGGGGATGCGCGCGTCCTTGGCCTCGAGGATGTCCAGCAGGGGCGGCTGCTCCTCCAGGAAACCGTTCTCCTTCAGCCACTCCTCACTGTGGGCCTTGCTCAGGTAGCGCTCGCCCGTGTCCGGGAAGAGGACGACGATCACGTCATCGGGCGAGGCCCGTCGGGCCACGCGAACGGCCGCCCCCAGCGCGGTGCCCGAAGATCCCCCGACGAGGATGCCCTCCTCGCGGGCCAAACGACGCGCGTACAGGAACGACTCCCGGTCGTCCACCTTCTCGATTTCGTCG
>JAZGDV010000029.1:0-11613 GCA_036478175.1 Thermoplasmata archaeon | reverse complement strand
AAGTCGGATCGGCCATTCTCGCCAGATTTCCGGAGCTGACCGTAAATCTAACCGCCCCCGACTGGGAGGTTCACGTGGAGGTGCGCGGGGCGAAGGCGTTCCTCTTCACCGAGATCGTGCCGGGCGTCGGGGGCCTGCCCCTCGGCACCCAGGGCAAGGTGGTGAGCCTCGTGGAGAGCCCGGAGGGCGCCATGGCTTCGTGGCTCATGATGAAACGAGGCTGCTATGTCCTGCCGGTGTTCCGAGGGGAGGACAAGTGGGCCGCCGCACTCCAGGCGTGGGATCCCGGTCTTCGTTGGCACGAAATCGATTCGCCTGAGGAGATGCGCCAGGTTGCGGATGACGCGGGCGCATTGGGGTTTGTCTACCCCTGGACGGCGACGGA
Organism: Thermoplasmata archaeon; assembly: GCA_036478175.1. Classification (GTDB taxonomy): domain Archaea; phylum Thermoplasmatota; class Thermoplasmata; order RBG-16-68-12; family JAJISG01; genus JAJISK01. The sequence continues at coordinate 11,228 of JAZGDV010000029.1, read as the reverse complement.
GATGCCGAAGGGGAACTTCCGGCCCGCGTTTTATCCCCTGATGGGGTTCAACTCGGCACGGCTCGAGGGGCTCCGTCTGACGGTTCTGGGTCCCACGTAGCCTACTTTCCCTTTCCTTGGTGGGCGCGGATGGAGGGCCGTATCTTCTCCGCTCCCTTCCCCTTTCGCCGAAGACCTCGGCCCTTCTTTCCGGCCGAAGTGAGCCCGCGGACGACGCGTCTCTTATGTTCCGGTCGCCGAATCCAGTTCAGCTCCTTGTCCCTTCGGATGGACGGGTTGTGGGGATCGACGAGGATGACCTCGTAGTACTTGTATCGACCGTCTTCACCTACCCAATAGGAGTTCAGGACCTCCATGTTGGGATGCCGTTTCCCCGCGCGTTCCTCCGCAATCCGCTGGATGCTCTTCCCCATGGTGATCTTCGCAATGCCCATGCGCTTAGGCTTTCGGCCGCCGCGGATGGCGCGCTTCCGCGCCCCTCCTCTTCGTACACGCGATCGGGCAACCACAATCCCCGGTTTCGCTTTGTATCCGAGCGCCCGCGCACGGTCCAACCGGGTGGGCCGGTCGAGAGGGGCCACCGAGGGACCCTTTCGCCACTCGATCATCCTAGCGCGGAGCAGGGGGCCGACGTACGTCTGGCTCGGGGTCTTCCAGGCTTCCCGGATGTTCCGGTAGAGACCCCGCAGGGCCCGAGACTCCGCCTTCTCGCCCTCCGATGCCATCGTGACAAACCGCCCGCTCTCGCTCAGGACCCCGCTTTACCCTTGGCCGGCTATAAAGCCCTTCGGACCCCCTCAAACGGATACACGGGGTGCCGCCTCGGACGGGGCGAAGACGCCCGTCCGCGAGAACGTCGCGACGAACCCGTACCACCGTGAGAAGATCTGCATCGGGCTGGTCCCGTCGTCCTCCCAGCGGGCCGTAGGGACCTGTGTCTCCTCCTCCACCTCCACACGGAGGGCTCGGCCTGCAATCTCATCCAGCACCCCTCCCGCGATCCGGTCGAGCGGATAGAAGCGCTGCACCTCGGCCGTCATCACGCCGAGCCCGTGGGTCATCTCCGTCAGGCGCTCGTCCTTCGGCCTCATGGTGTGCCGAAAGCCCGGGGGAAGGAACCCCTTGCGTCGAAAGGTGTTGCGTGCGACCAGGCCAAGAACGCGGGCGGAGGGCTTGGGGTTCGACCGCGACAGGGTCAGCTCCGGATCGTTTCGTAAGGCAGCGCGCACGTTCGTCACCTCGAGCGGGAAGGTCTCCATCCGCGCGCCTCGGAGGGGGCCGTGCAGGGCGACGCCGCGAATGTGGTCCCAGTAGGTTCCGGTTTCGTCGTCAATCAACAAGACAAGCCCGTTGTAGAGTCCTCCGGCGCTGAAGGAGTGGACCTCTCCCTCGATCCGAGGATCCAGCCCCACGCCGCTATGACAGACCGTACAGAAGCTCACGAGGTACGGCTGGCCCCCCAGGACGCCCTGCGCGAGGTGGTGGTAGGCCATTTCGGTCACGAGGAAAGCCCGTCGGATGCGTTCCCGTTCGACCACCAGGAGCATCGCATCCGAATCGACCTTCGACGCCGCCAGAGGAATCCCCTGCTCGGGGACCCGGAAGCGTTGGAACAAATCGGGTTCTCGGAGCCAGGCCCGATCGGGCTCGAACGCTTCCACGTACGCCTTCTCGGTTTCGAGCATGACTCGGGCTTCTCTGCTCCCCAGGACGACCGGGTCCTACATGAAGTCCTCGAGCGTGAGGGGGCGGTCCGTCTTCCGCGGGCCGGCCTTCGACTCCTTCCCGAAGTCCCTTTGGAAGAGGGTGACCTGTTGGCTCCCCGTCAGGAGGCTCTTCTCGTCCCACCCGAAGACCTCGGTGATGTAGCCAAAAGTCTGGGCGACTCGACGGGCGTAATACTCCCAGTCCGGTGTCTCCTCGAACGGCCGGCCGCTGACATACGGCTCCACCTCCATCGGGCTCTTCTTGGCGTTGACGACGATCCAAGAGACCTTCATGCCAGGTACGAACTCGTACCCCATCCCTTCCAATTTCCTGGCCGCTTGAACGTTCGGCATGGAGTCGGGGTTCACGTATTGGGCCGGATCCTTCACGGTGCGTGAGATGACGAGCTGGTCCACCTCCGCCTCCCCGTTCTGGGCTCGCTGAATCGTCTCCCGGGCGAACTGGATGGCATCCTCGATCTCGTTTCGGAGGACCCGCTCCAACACCTCCGTCTGCGCCTCGCTCTGCAGGTCGAAGGCGTCCGTCCGCCGAATCTCGTACCCGCGAACGACCAGGCGCTCCTCCGGCCAGATGACCTGCCCAGCGTATCGCTTCTTCCGACCGTGGGAGAAGAAGCTTCGGAACACGCGCTCAAACTCCAGCCGCATGCCGCGCCCCGAGAGTTCCGTCGCCAGGGTCTGGCCTTCGGCCACGCACCCGTCCAAGGTGTCCGCCCCGGGGGAGAAGAACACGCTGTCCGTGTCCCCGTAGATGACCCGGTTCCCCCGTGCCTCCAGGCGTCGAATCACCTCCTTGATGTTCTCCCGGGCGAAGGCCGTGATGCTCCCGCCGATCTTCGGATTCGTGAAGCGGTAAAAGGAGGAAGCCAGGACCCCGTAGAATGCGTTCATGAGGACCTTCACCGCGTCCTCGAGTCGATGGTAGTAGGCCCTTGCATCCTCCGAGTCTCCCTCCGCGATCTTGGTGCGAATCTCCTGCCGTTGCTCCATCAGCCCCGCCAGGATGCGCGGCAGAATGCCCTCACGTTTCTCCTTGCCCAGGAAGCGGATCCCCGAGGGTGCCTCAATGTCCCCGTCCGGGTGGAGGGTGGAAAAACAGATGTTGTTCTCGATGATCAGGCTGGGGTACATGGCCCGAAAGTCCATGCCCACGACCCACTCGTAGAGGCCCGGATCGATGGTGTGGACGTACCCCCCTTCGATGGATTCGGCTCCGCCCCGGCGCCGCGTCATGGGAACCCCGAAGGCCTTCCGATCCGCCGCCCGGATGAGGAGGGAATCGATGAGGGTGGACGTTCGTCCGTTCAAGACGTCGTCCAACGGGAGACGGGAGACCGTGGCGAGGTCCAGGCCCTTCTCCACGCTAGCCAGCTTCTCGAGGATCCGGAGGGAGAGTTCCGCGTCCTTCATGCAGTAGCGGATGACCCGCTCCGGATCCCGTTCCCACTCCTCGTCCATGCGGGCCGGATCCACCTCCTGCTTCCCCTCGCCCAAGAGCTTGCGGGCGACGTAGTCCAGGGTCTCCTGTTTGGGCCGGAGGTCCGTCCGGGCGCTCCACCAGGCGTCCACGATCACCCGGCCGTGGAGGCGCCACATGCGCTCGTTAATCTGGAAGAAGGGGGCGAAGTCCCGGCCGAAGGCCAGTTCGCCCAGATTCCCCTTTCGAGCGCGTTCGAGGAGGACCGGGATATCGTACCCGCCGATGTTGTACCCGCTCAGCACGTCCGGGTCCTCCTTCTCCACCAAGGTGACGAAGTCCCGGAGGATCTCCCGTTCGCCCCCTCGGAGGGCCTGCGTTTCGATGTCGCCGTTGGGACCCCGCATGGCGATGCCCAGGGTGAGGAGGTGTCCGTCCTCGATGCTGTTCTCGATGTCAAAGCTGAGGATTTTCAGGGTAGGGTTGAACGGCTCGCATGGCTCGAAGGACGCGGCGCGGAGCACGATCTCCGTTGTGTAGCCGCCGCCTTCCGTCTCTTCCCCCTCCACCCGGAAGCAAGACCCCAGGTCCATGTCGTAGATGAAGCGGTGGACGAAGGGGATGTCCGCCGCAAGGACCTCGCTCCCGAACTGCCGGGCCTTGTTTCGGTACTCCGGGGTCCGCCAGGGGTGCTGCATGATTACCTGGACACAAGCCTTCTTCTCCAACGGGGTCACCTCGAGCTCGACCTCCCGAAGCTCGACCACCTCAGAGTCCCGCTCGAAGGTGCCTCGGAGAGACTGCGGGGGCTCGACGACGTAGAAATAGGGGCGGAAACCCCGGTGTTCCACGGTGATGGCCCGTCCGTCTCGGGTCTTGCCGAAGAGCTCGATGACAGGCTGCTCGTCATCCCCTTCGCGACGGTAGGAGGCCGCCAGCAACCGGACGTCGTGTGCCGTCATGTTACGACCTCGCAACGACGCGAATCACGTCGCCATCCTGCAACTCATAATCCTTACCCAGGACCCTCTTGGTCCGCGCGTCCACCGCCCGGATGAAGTTGTCCCCGAGGTCGGTATGAACCTGGTAGGCTAAGTCCCTTGCGACGCTGCCGCGAGGCATCAGAAAGGCGTCCGGGAGGACGTTGCCGTCCTTGTCGGTCCAACGATTCTCGTCCTCCACCGGGAAGACCACGAGCATGCCCATCAGCTCGAACACGAGCTCCTCGAGGCAGCGTTGGACACCCGTGAAACCGAACTGATCGAGGTGGGTGCGGATTTTCTCCAGAGCGTCCTCTTGCTCCGTCGTCAGAGAGGAACCCGGCCGTGGAGTGAAGCCGGATGCGCCCGGGATGTAGTCCAGGAGGGCCGCCTTGGCCGCGCGTCGTAGGGCAAGCTCACATTCGGAGCACGTCGGAATCAAGCGGACATCCGGAATATCCGAGAGGGACTGGAGGGCTGCCTGGGGGGCGATGTCGGCCTTGTTGGCCGCGAGGACCATGGGCTTTCCGACGCGACGAAGCTGCCGGGCGACGGTCAAGAGCTCCTCCTCCTTCCAGTCACGCGGCGGCCCCTCCAGGTCTGCCTGCCGCAGAGCGAGCTGGACCTGTGGCTCCCGGAACCCCAGGCCCGTCAGCCTGTCGGAGAGCAGTTTCACCAGGTCCTCCCCCTCAATTTCCGCACGTCGGGCCAACTTATCCCACCCCTTCGCGAGGATGCCCGCCATCCAGTGGTCCAACTCGTCTTCGAGGAACTGCACGTCCTCCGCCGGATCGTGGTCCCCGGGAGACCCGATGTTGCCCTCGTGATCGGTGGCCCCACTCGCATCCACGACGTGGATGAACGCGGAGGCCTGACGCAGGTCGTCCAGGAACCGATTTCCCAGGCCACGCCCGCGATGGGCCTTCGGAACGAGGCCCGCCACATCCAGCAGGTCGAGGGGGACCAGACGGACGCCGTCCGCGCAGGGAGCGTTGTGCGGATCGCACGAAGTGCCGAGGTCCGCGTGGGGACAGGGACGGGTGACGTACGCGATGCCTCGGTTGGGTTTGATGGTGGTGAAGGGGTACGCCGCGATGTCGACGGGAGCGAGGGTGGCGGCCGCGAAGAACGTGCTCTTCCCGGCGTTGGGTTTTCCGACGATGCCTACCAGCATCTCCTCCGTCTCACGGAGCGAACCTGAGGCTAATAACCTCATGGGCCGGGGCCCGTGAAGATGACGGGGTCGTCAAGGCCTTTAACCTCGCGGGGACTCCCCTCGTGCTTGAGTCCCTCCATCCCCCGGTCCCACCCTCGCTACCGCTCCCTCGTGACGCGGGAGAAGCTGGTGGCGGCGGCCTTGGAGGGCCTCGTGGCCTGGGAAGGACTCATTGCCCACGGGCGTGGAGAGGCGTTTGATTACCTGTTGGGGGAGCGCACCGTACCGGAGGCCGAAGTCGCGGCCCGAGCCGCGGTGGCCTACCTCCTGCGCGCCGACCACCCCGTTCTTTCCGTCAACGGCAACGTGGCGGTCCTGGCGGCCGACGAGGTCAGCGAGCTGGCGGCGGCCACGGGAGCCCGTGTCGAGGTCAACGTCTTCCATCGGACGGAAGAGCGAGTCGACGCGCTCGTGGCACGATTGGAGGGACGGGGGATTCCGGAGGTCCTGGGGAGGAATCCGGACGCCTCGCTCCCGGGGCTCGACCACCCTCGGGCCCTGTGCAGCCGCGAGGGCATCTACGGAAGCGATGTCGTCCTTGTGCCGCTGGAGGACGGCGACCGGGCCGAGGCGTTGGTTGGGATGCGAAAAGCGGTCCTCTCCATCGATCTGAACCCCCTGTCCCGAACGAGCCAGACTGCGACGGTGGCAATCGTCGACGAGGTCGTCCGCGCGCTCCGGTTCATGGTGGCCTTCGCCCGGGAAGTAGAAGGACGCCCGAAGGACGTCGAGGCGGCGCAACGAGCGTACGAAAAACAGGCCAACCTGCGAGGCGTGCTGGGGGGCATCCGGAGGCACCTGGAGGGGCGGACGGGGCCAGGGAAGGAGGCCGGTGACAACGTTTAAATCGCCTCCCGCCCATTTGAATTTCCCGTTGGGATTATGAAGTATGTCATTGTGACCGGCGGGGTTTTGTCCGGTCTGGGGAAGGGCATTACGACGTCCAGCATCGGCCGCAATCTCCAGAGCCGCGGCCTCTCCGTGACGGCCATCAAGATCGATCCCTACCTGAACGTGGATGCGGGGACCATGAATCCCTTCCAGCACGGGGAGGTCTTCGTGCTGGAGGACGGCGGCGAGGTCGACCTCGACCTGGGCAACTACGAGCGGTTTCTGGACGTGAAGCTGAGTCGTGACCACAACATCACCACGGGGAAAGCGTACCTGGCGGCCATCGAGAAGGAGCGCCACGGGGACTACCTGGGAAACACCGTCCAAATCATTCCCCACGTGACGGACGAGATCAAACGGATGATCCGGGAGGCGGCCGAGTCGGCGGGGGTGGATGTGACCCTGGTCGAGATCGGAGGCACCGTGGGCGACATCGAGTCCATGCCTTTCCTTGAGGCCTTGCGGCAACTCTCCATCGACGTGGGGAAGGAGAACTGCGTCTTCGTGCACACGACCCTGGTTCCCATCCTCCCTGTGGTAGGCGAGGCCAAGACCAAGCCGACCCAGCACAGCGTGAGGGAGCTGCGGGCCGCGGGGATCCACCCCAGCGCCATCGTGGCCCGCGCGACCGTCGAGTTGGATGAGGACGTCAAGCGGAAGATCTCCCTCTTCTGTGATGTGCCGGTCGAGGGCGTCGTCAGCCTCCCAGACGCCGGCAACATCTACGAGGTTCCGCAGATCTTGGAGCGGCAAGGCCTCACCGACTACCTGCTGAAACAGATGGCCCTCAAAGGGACGTCCCGGGACCTGGGGGGATGGACGGCCTTCGTGGAGCGCCTCCGAAACCCCGAGCGCGAGGTGGAGATCGCCCTCGTGGGCAAGTACACCCACCTCCAAGACTCTTACATCAGTCACCTGGAGGCCTTCCAACATGCTGGCGCCAAGGCCAACACCCGGGTGAACATCCGGTGGGTCGAGAGCGTCGACCTGGAAGAGGACGGCGTGGGGCTCCTCGAGGGGACGCAAGGCATCCTCGTCCCGGGCGGCTTCGGTGAGCGGGGCATCGAGGGCAAGATTCGGGCCATTCGGTACGCCCGGGAACAGGGAATCCCCTTCCAGGGGGTCTGCCTCGGTTTCCAGCTCGCCACCATCGAGTTCTCACGAAACGTCCTCGGGCTCGAAGGAGCGAACAGCAGCGAGTTCGACCCCGAAACACCCTACCCCGTCGTGGACCTGCTCCCGGAGCAGCAGGGAATCGAAGACATGGGCGCCACGATGCGCTTGGGGGCCCACGAGGTGGTCATCGAAGAGGGGTCCAAGGCCCACGAACTCTACGGCAGCACGTCCATCTACGAGCGCCATCGCCATCGATACGAAATCAACCCCGCCTTCCTGTCCAAGCTGGAGGGGGCCGGCCTCCGGTACGTCGCCCGGTCCGAGGACGGCCGACGGATGGACATCCTCGAGCTGGAAGGCCATCCCTACTTCCTCGCCTCGCAGTTCCATCCGGAGTTCAACTCCCGACCCCTGCGCCCGTCCCCGATCCACTACGGACTGGTCCGGGCCGCGCTGGCCACCCAGGCCTGACCCAAAGTTGATAAGGCCGCCTCCGAATGGTTTGGGTGTGCCCACCTACGAGGAACTCCTGGAGCGCGTCAAGAAGGAACTCCCCGAGACCAGTACCTCCCGCGAGCGCTTCCAGGTCCCGGAGGCGGAGGTTCTCCTTGAGGGGCAGATCACGGTCCTCCGGAACTTCGCCGACATCGCCGACGCCATCAATCGCAAGCCCAAGGATGTCTTCGCGTTCCTCCTCAAGGAGCTGGGCACCTCGGGCAGCCTGGAGGACAGGCGCGCGCTCTTCAAGGGGCGCCTCTCGGCCGACAAGATCAATAAGCGCATCCTGAGCTACGTCGACGAGTACGTCCTCTGCGCGGAGTGCAATCGGCCCGATACCCACATCGTGAAGGAAGGGCGCATCGCCATCCTACAGTGCGATGCCTGCGGAGCCCGGCGGTCCTTGCGCGTAATCAAGAAGGCGGCCAAGACGGAGGAGCCCGTCCTCCAGGCGGGCAAGACCTATGAGGTCATGATCCAGGACATCGGCAAGAAGGGGGACGGCGTCGCCCGGCGGGAGAACTACGTCATCTACGTACCCGGGACCACCAAGGGCCTCGTGGTCAAGATTGAGGTGGAGAAGATCGTCGGCAACGTCGCCTTCGCGAAGCTCGTTCCGGAGTGACATGGCCCGGGAGGGCGGAGCCATCCTGGCCCTAGCGGGCTTGCTCGTTGCGGCTCATCTCGTGGCGCTGACGCTGGCCGCTCCTTTTCTCGAGGCGGACGTCCGCGCCTTCCCGGATCCCAACGCCGTCACCAACGCGCTGCTTTACTTCATCCTCATCCTCGCCTTCACCGCGTTCGTCCTTTTCCTGGTCCGGAAGCGGCGGGAGGGCGTCTTGAGGTATCTGATCCTCGGGGCAATCACCATCACGATGCTCTTCGTGTTCTCGGTCCCCTTCGCTTTGGCCTTCGGATTCCTTCCGGAACCATGGGCGAGTCTCGCGGCCACCCAGGGGACCCTCCTCCTCTCCTTCGGTCTGGCCTACGCCCTGTTGAAGTATCCAGAATGGTGGGTGGTGGACGCCGCGGGGTTCGCGGTGGCCGCCGGGGTGACCGCCATCATTGGCATCTCCTTCGGCATCCTTCCGGCCCTCGTCTTCCTCATCGCCCTCGCCATCTACGACGCCGTGGCCGTGTATCGGACGAAGCACATGATCGCGCTGGCCGATGTCGTCACGAGCCTCCGCCTTCCCATCCTTCTGGTGATCCCCAAGTCCCTCCCCTATTCGTTCCGAACCCAACCGGGGTTGCAGGAACAGATCGACGCAGGAGAGGAGCGTGCGGCGATGTTCATGGGGTTGGGGGACATCATCATCCCGGGAATCCTGGTTGTCTCGGCCTTTGCGAACCTGGACCCCCTGGTCACGACCCTGGGGGTGGGCACGCACCTCCTGGTCGCCCTGGCGACCCTGCTTGGCACCCTCTTCGGTTTCGCCCTTCTCATGCGGTTCGTGATGGGTGGGCGACCGCAAGCGGGCCTGCCCCTCCTGAACACGGGAGCCATTCTGGGGTACCTCGCTTCATATTACCTTCTGTACGGTGACCTCGGCTTCGGCATCGTCCTCGGGTTCTGACCCGTCCTCCTCCTGCCCTAAGCTTTATCCCGCCCAGGAACGTGGTGGGACGAGATGGCCATCTGGCAGAAGCACTCGCGCCGCAAGCCCAGCGGGGGCATACGCCGCCCTCACGCCAAGAAGAAGCGGCGGGAGATTGGGCGAGAGCGTGAGTTCGCCACCCTTGGCTCGGAGCGCCGGAAGGTCATCCGGGTCCTCGGCGGTCGCCGGAAGGTTCGCCTCCTACGGGCGGAGTGGGCGGACCTATTCAACCCCGAGACCGGCAAGACGGAGCGCACGCGCATCCTGGCGGTCAAGACCAATCCCGCGAACCCCAACTTCGTCACCCGGAACATCGTGACCCGTGGTGCGACGATCGAAACGGAAAACGGGGTCGCCCGCGTCACTTCCCGACCCGGTCAGGTGGGGACGGTGCACGCCGTGCTCCTGGAGGAGCCGGAGTAAGCCGCGACACCCTTTTTACCGCACCCGTCCTACAACCCGCGTGGTCTCTCGGGGCGACCGAATCGTCGTTCTCTACCCTCTGTATTTCGACGCCACGGCCTCCCGACGTAAGGGAAGAAGGGTCCCGACGAAACTTGCCGTACGGGATCCCACCCTCGATGAACTCGTGGAGGCCGCCCGCCGACGAGACTACCGTGTGGAGACCGAACCTCGCGCCGCGCATCCTGGGCGGCCCGCGAAGCGGGAGGGACGCATCCTCATCGTCGGTGGAGGCACCAAGACGGCCATCCTCCACGCGGTCGCCAAGGAGCTGAAGGCTCAGAGGTCCTGAGGGGTCTTGACTTCTTCCACGATCTTGCGCCCCGAGGACACGCTGTCCACGGAGTGGACGACCGCCCCGCTTTCCCGGATCACGGCCTCCACGAGGACATAATCGATGTTCGTCCCCTCGATGGTAATCTTGACGCTCTCCGTTTCCTGGTCCACCTCGTCCAGGACGCAGTTCACGCCCAGGACACCGTCCAAGGTCGCGAGGGACCGAGAGAGCTCGATTAACGAGGGTGCGTGCGGCTTTAGGACGTCAAGAACGAGCCGTTTGATTTCGCTCAACGCGCCTTCCCCGATAAGGGATTCGTTCCATGCGGAAGGGGATTCATAAACCTTGCGCTGCCGTTTCTCGAACCCGCCACTACAGGACCGTGGTCACCTCGGTCCCCGCCTCCGTGACCACCACGGTGTTCTCGCTCTGGCTCACCATCCCGTTGCCCGCTTCGACTAGAATCGGGTAGCCGGAGATGAGGCCCTTCCGCAGGAGGCGGCGGAGGTGAAGGGGGGCCTTGGGGTCGATCCGATGCACCCACCGCTCGGAGAAGGGAAGCGTCCGGAAGTCCGCGTAGACCTTCTCCATGAGCGCGTCCGCCCCGGGCACGCCGCTGCGCCCCTCCTTGGCGATCCGGTAGATGTTGCTGTTCTTCCCCCCGGTCACCCGCCCCGCACCGTTCGTGGCAAAGGGTTCGATGGCGTACGCCTCGCCCGCCTCCGCCGTCTGTTGGGCACGCTCGCCTCGCAACGCCTCCACGTTGGGCACGCTCTTGGGGCCGTGGAGCAGATAGGGCTCCACCTTGTGCCCCGAGAGGTTCTCAACCGGTCGGAAACCGTGGGCCCGGATGGTCCGCTCAATCGTGGCCCCGACAAGGCGCATGGGCGTTCCAGGGCGCAGGATCTCGGCAGCCGCGGCCACGGCCTCGTCCACGGCGCGAATGAGTTCGGTCCAGTTCCTTGTCCCCACCTCCTTCGTCCGGGCGTTGTCCGCCAGATAGCCGTCCACATGGACGCCGACGTCCAGTTTGACGAGATCCCCCC
>JAZGDV010000028.1:0-4433 GCA_036478175.1 Thermoplasmata archaeon | reverse complement strand
CGGATCGGGAGAAGGACGAGGTCGACCTCGAGCGGGCCACCTTCGTGGTGAAGGGACCCGAGGATACGGAGGCCGTTCGGGAGGCGGTTCGTTGGGCGGGGACGGTTTCCGAGTCCACGAACTTCGTGCGGGATCTGGTGGCCTCGCCTGCCCGCGACAAGACTCCACGGCATCTGGCGATGGTGGCGCAAGAGGCCGCCGAGGAGGCGGGGTTTCGTTGTACGGTTCTGGACGAAGAGGAGGCCGAGGAGCTCAATATGGGCGGCTTCCTGGGGGTCGCCCGAGGCAGCGGGGAACCCCCCCGGTTTCTCATCCTGGAGTATACGGGTGCATCCGAGGAGGAGAGGCCGATTGCCATCGTGGGGAAGGGAATCACCTTCGACAGCGGGGGCCTCTCGTTGAAACCCGCGAAGTCCATGGAGACGATGAAGGAGGACATGGCGGGCGCGGCCGCCGTCATCGGGATCCTCCAGGCCGCGGCGAAGCTTCAGCTCCCGGTGAACCTCGTGGGCATTGCCCCCTGCACGGAGAACCTCCCTGGGGGCAGGGCCACCAAACCGGGGGATGTCTTGACCACCCATCTGGGGAAGACCATCGAGGTCCTGAACACGGACGCGGAGGGCCGCCTCGTCCTCGCCGACGGCCTCGGATACGCCACGACCTTCAACCCCCAGGCCATCTTCGACCTGGCCACCCTCACGGGGGCCTGCATGGTGGCCCTGGGTCGGATGACGACGGGGATGATGGGGACCAGCGAGGAGCTAATGGATCGCCTCCGGCGGGCCGGATCCCGAACCGGGGACTACGTATGGCCGCTTCCGCTCTTCGAGGAGTACGAGGAGCAGATCAAGAGCGACGTCGCCGACATGAAGAACACCGGGGGGAAGTACGCCGGGGCCATCACGGCCGCGCTCCTCCTGAAGAAATTCGTCAAGGACATTCCCTGGGTGCACCTGGACATTGCGGGCACCCGGAATACGGACCGTGGTCCCGACGCCTTGCAGAAGGAGTACCTCCCGAAGGGACCCACGGGCGTCGGGGTTCGACTGCTCATCCAGGTGCTACGCGACTGGAACCAGGTGACATGAGCCTGATCGACGCGGTCTTCGAGGAACGACTCAATCGATTTTTGGTGCGGGCGAATCGGGACGGGCAGACGACCCTGTGCCATCTCCCCAATCCAGGGCGGCTTCGCGAACTCTTGCAGCCCGGGGCGTCCGTCCTGTTGCAACGGCGCCCCCGTCTGCACCGTAAGACAGGGTACGACTTGGTTGCGGTCCGCAAGGGCGAGATGTGGGTGTCCATCGACACGGGGCTGCCCAATCGTGCGGTTCGAGGCTGGCTCGCGGACGAGACTCTTCCGGAGTTTCGAGGCTACTCGCACATCTCCTCGGAGGTGATCTTGGGCGAAAGCCGGCTCGATTTCCTCCTCCAGAATGGGCGAGATTGCTACCTCGAAGTCAAGTCCTGCACGCTCGTCGAAGACGGCGATGCCCGCTTCCCCGATGCCCCCACGACCCGCGGCACCCGGCATGTGAAGACCCTCATGCAGGCCGCTGCGAAGGGGCTCCGAGCCTGCGTCCTCTTCGTGGTTCAGCGGCCCGACGCCAGACGGTTTCGCCCCCGCGACGAGACCGACCCCGACTTCGGGGAGGCCCTGCGGGCGGCCCACGCGAAGGGGGTGGAGATTATGGCGTATCGAACGACATTTGACGGGGTTACTCTCGTCGATCCCCAGCGCATCCAAACGGATTTACACACGAGGTAATTGGGAGAGCGGATGACGGGATCCCGCGGGGCGGTCCATCCACCGACGGCGGTGACTTCCCCCGGTGCCGGACTCCCGGACGAGCTTCGCACGTTCTACCGAGAACGCCGGGGCGAGATCGAGACGCGGTTGCGGGAGTTTCGGGCGATTTGGGAGGAAGGTAGCGACGAGGACCTCTTCGCTGAGATGACCTTCTGCCTCTGTGCCGTTCAGACCGCGGCGCGCCTGAGCGATCGGACCACACACGCCCTCCGCGAGCGAGGGCTCCTCCTCGGGGGTTCCCGAAAGCGCGTCCGAGATGTCCTTCGAGGGGGCTACGTCCGCTTTCACGAGAACAAGTCCCGGTGGATCGTGGAGGCCCGAAGGCGTTTCATGGAGCCCAGCCCGACGCTGCGCCGAGACTTGGAAGGGCGAGCCTCCTCCCCGCCCGCCCTCCGGGACTGGCTCGAGGACGAGGTCCTGGGACTCGGTCCGAAGGAGGCATCCCACTTCCTGCGGAACATCGGTCTCGGCGAAAATCTGGCCATCCTCGATCGCCACATCCTCACAAACCTGAAGCACCTCGGCGTCCTCGACGCCTTGCCCCCGAGTCTCACACGAACCCGCTACCTCGAGATTGAAGGGCGTCTCCAGGCGTTCTGCGAACGAACCGGCATCCCCGTGGGACACATGGATCTCCTTCTCTGGGCCAAGGCGACGGGTTTTGTCTTCAAGTGAGGGGGACTCGACCGGGATTCGCCGGCGGTTCGTCGTCGTGGGCCACGATGCGACCACGGCCGGTGACTTCGGCCTCAACGACCTGGCAGGGGCGACGGGACGCCTCGACATCCTGCTTCGCTGCGTGAATTCCGCCTTCCTGCTCTCCCATGACCTGCGACGGGATACCGAGCTCTACCTCGTCCTCCTCGGTCCGCCGCGTCCTCCCCGGACGCTCCGATTGGTGGGCCGCGAATTGCGACACCTCAACCCGGACGAGCGGAGCACCGCCGCTTTGCTGCGCTTGGCACTTCGCTCCCCCACGGAGGGCCAGACCAGCCCAGGGATTCACGTGAAATCCCTCGGCCTTTCCTCGCTTCTTGAGGCGTTCCCGGATGCGCTGGTCTACCTTCACGAGACCGGGACGGACATCCGTCAGGCGGTGCTCTCCCTGCCGATCACGTTCCTGCTCTCCGATCACCATGACTTGACCCCCGAGGAAGAGGCGGCCGTCCTCGGGTTCCGCCCCCAACGGCTCCGGCTCGGCCCCCGACCTCTCCACGCGGACCACGCCATCCTCCTCGTCCACAACGAGCTGGATCGTCGCGCCTAGGCTTCTCGGATGGCCTGGCTCAGACCTTCGAGGCCTGCGGTCACGGTCTCCGTGTCCGTTCCGTAGCATAGGCGGAAGTGGTCCGGGGCGCCGAACATGCTCCCCGGGGCGACGAGAACGCCGTATTCCTCGAAGGCCACGGAGGCAAGCCGGTCGACGTCCCCGTGATACCGAGGGAAGCTCACGTTGGCATCCGGGAGCACCCAGTCTACCGCGGGTTCCGCTCGGATCCAATCCGCGACCAGCCGACGATTTGTGGTCATGAGACGCTGGTTGCGCCGTCGCACCGCTTCTCTGTCGGTGAGAACGCGTACGCCGACGGCGTCGCTCAGGAGGGACGGGGCGACACTGGTGAAGTCCTTCGCCCGGTGGAGGGCCGCCAAGAGATTCGGGGCCGCCATGCACCAGCCGAGGCGAAGACCGCCCAGACCGTACACCTTGGTGACGCTGGAGGTGATGATGAATCGGTCGCTCACCGTAAGGGCACTCGGTGGCGGCTCGTCGAGGGCGGCCTCCCTGAAGATCTCGTCCATGAGGATAGGGAAGTCACCCCGCTCCGCGACCTCCGCAAGGCGGGCCAAGTCGTCCACGCCGAGGCGGGTTCCTCCGGGATTGTGGAGGTTGGTTAGGACGAGCAGGCGAGGGGGGTCGTCTCCGAGGGCCTCCACGGTCTCCCAATCCGGTTGAAATCCGCTCTCGAAGGGACGAGGGAGGAAGCTGATCTCCGCCCCGAGTAGCTGGAAGGTCTTCCAGAGGGGCTCGTAGCCGGGTCGCTCGACGACCACGCGGTCCCCTCGCTGTAGAAGGGCCAACCCCACGAGGAGATTTGCCTCACTGGCGCCCGCCGTTGCGAGGATCTGGTCCGCAGGTACCCCCGAGAGTCGCGCGATCTGCGCCCGCAATTCGGGGGATCCTGCGAGGTGGGGTTCGACGTGCTCCAAGTTGGCCAGGACGTTTCCCGACTCGACCGGAACGGGGGGAAGGTTACTCGAGGCCAGGTCGTACTTGGTTGTGGGAAGCCGGTCGACGATGTAGTGGAGTAGATCGAAGGTGGGCCCAGCCATGGGGAGAAACCGGTTCCGGACCCTTAAGGCTCACGGGGCCAATCTTGCCTCAAATCGGTCATCTCTCAACGTGCTCGCCGCCTCCGCAACCTTTACCGTCGCCGCGGGGGATAGAGCGGGACTGCATCCCGTCAGGAGGTGGACCCACGAAACGATTCCACATCGCCGACGAGTCGGAGATCCTATCGGGTCGAACGACCGACGTGTATTTCCAACGGACGGAGGAGGTGCTCCAGGCCGAGGGGAAGGACGAGGAGCCCGTCGTGGCCGAGGTGACCGCGGGCCGACTGCC
>JAZGDV010000027.1:0-7102 GCA_036478175.1 Thermoplasmata archaeon | reverse complement strand
GAAGGTCCGGTCCCTCTTCCCACTGGATTACTTCTCCAACATGGTGAAGGCGCTGAGCAGCGCCAAGACGGTCACGATCTTCCTCGGCAACGACTACCCCGTCCGCATCGAGTTTGGGCTGGCGGGGAATGCCGGCAATGCCACTTTTTTGCTCGCGCCGAGAATAGAAAGCGAATAGTTATCACGTAGCATACCTACATCCTGTTACGAGTAGTCTACACCCAGTAAGAGCCCCTTTCAGCGCCCCCGCATCTGGGCTCCTATGGGGCGCGCCGAGATGTTGACCTATGTTGCCGATGGTATGGATGGCGACGGATTCTTCACGATCGTCAAAGATGGATCTTACGACCTCGTTTACCCCTACTACCAGATCAAGATTGGCATAAAGCAACTCTGGCCCGGGCAGGGTGTTCGTTTCATCTCGCGGGTCATCGGAAGTCAAGTGGCCGGCCCGGAGCGCTGGAAGGACAATCGGCCTATCGCTCGATTGGAAATCTACCAGCAAGAAGCGAACTCAGCGATTTCCAGCCTCTTACCCTACCTCCGTGTTAAGGCGAAACAGGCAAAGTGCCTGTTGCGGGTTCACGGCATCATCGCCGATGACTATCGGCATCACCACGAACGGAAGTCTCTCATCGAAGACGTTCGAATCGATGAGATGGAGCTGAATCGAGGTGCCACCCAGGTCTCAGATCCTCCTGAGGGCAATCCCCGAGCAGAAGCTCGCGAGATCAACCTGAGTGACGGTGAGCGCGTCGCCTATCTGGCAGGAATCATGGATAGCGATGGCACGTTCAAGATTGAGAGAAAACCGGTTAAGGCAATGATCAATCCCCATTCCCGCATCAAGATCGGAGCGGGACAAGTTGCGCCGTCTCCCGCCATCGAACTCCTCGCGGAGACGTTTGGTTGCACGATTCGTGTTCGGGGCGACGGGCACAAAGGCCATCGACCGCTCGCGCGATGGAGTCTTTTCGACAAGTCGGCCGTTCCCGCCATCGAGGCTCTGCTTCCCTACCTGATCATCAAGACCCTCCAGGCTCCCTTCTTCTCCAGCTGCGGGAACTCAAGGCCCGAGGCAAGCTCGGGATCACTGAGTGGACTCACAAGACCCGCTGGCTACGTCCGATTAAGATGCGCAAGCGCTGCTACTCGAAGTCACAGGTCCGCGCCTCTGATCGCCTCTACCGCCCGTTGAAGGCCCTGCACGCTGACAGTCCACCCTACGAATTGCCTAGATTAGGCGGAAGAGGATTGCCGTTGTGAGGAAGGCGAAGAGGCCTGCGGCGGGAATCGTAATGAGCCAGGTGAAGACGATCTCGCGGACGATTCGCCACCGGACCGCGGAGAAGCGGCGAATGGCCCCCACGCCGATGATGCCGCCGGATACGGTCTGGGTGGTGCTCAGGGGGAAACCCAGCTGGGAGCTGACGATGACCACCGCCGCGGCCCCCGTCTCGGCCGCGAAGCCCTGGTAGGGCTGGAGCGAGGTCACCTTGAAGCCCATGGTCCGGACGATTCGCCAGCCGCCGAAGAAGGTCCCGGCCGCTAGGGTACCCACCGCGAGGAACCGGAGATCCAGGCCCACCTCGAAGCTTCCGGTGGCCCCGGCCTGGGTGAAGACCAGGGCGGCCATGAGCCCCGCGCTCTTCATGGCGTCGTTCGCCCCGTGGGAGACAGAAAAGAAGAAGGAGGAGCCGATCTGGGCGCGCCCGTACACACGGTTCACGCGAGAGCGGGAACGTCGCCTCGAGGTGCGTAGGATCAGGAGGACGATGAGGGCACCCACGATGAAGGCCACCACGGGGGCCACCGCCATGGGGATGAGGACCTTCTGTAAGGTCGAGACGATCATCACAGACTCGAAACCGGCCACCGCGATGCCGCCCCCGATGAGGGCCCCGACGAGGACCTGGGTCTCCGAGATGGGAATGCCGCGGATGTACGTAATGACGTCGAAGGCAAGGCCGCCAATGATGATGCTGACCACGAACTGGGAGGTGATAAGCTCCGGCAAGACGATGCCCGACCCCAACGTCCGGGCCACGGCCTCCCCGAAGAAGATGCCGAGAAAGTTACCGGTGGTGGCGAGGGAAACGGCCGCCAGTGGCTTGAGCACCCGCGACCCGACCACGGTGGAGATGGCGTTCGCGGCGTCGGTGAACCCGCTCCAGAAGGTCCACAGGATGAGAAAGCCGAAGGCGGCGAGGAACCACGGGTCGACCGTAGGCGATCCCCACCTCAGCGGTACTTCACCGCGATGTCGCTCAGGTAGTCCGCCACGTCCTCGCTATAGTCCGTGGCCAACTCCATCTTCTCGTAGATGTCCTTGAGCTTGATCACGTCCAGGGCGTCGGTTCCGTTGAAGAGCCCGGCCACGGCCTCGTTTAGGACGTCGTCGGCCTGGTTCTCGAGGCGGTTGATCTCAACGGCCAGGGCCTCGACCTGTGACCACTTGCTCCGGTTGCGGATCAGGCTGATCCCGTGGTCGATGAGCTGGCAGGATTGACGGATCAGCTCGGCCAGGTCCACCATGGGCGGCGTCACGGCGTCCACCTTGTAGAGGTCCAGCCGCACGGCGGCCGCGTAGATCATGTCCATGACGTTGTCCATGCTCGAAGCCAGCGCGGAGATGTCCTCCCGATCGAAGGGGGTGATAAAGGTCTTGTTCAGCGCCTGGAAGATCTCGTGGACGGCCTCGTCCCCCTCGTGCTCGAGGTCCTTCAACGCCCGCCGCCGCGATTCCACGTCCCGAAAGTCGCCGACGAGGGTGCAGAGGGCCTCCGACCCCTTGACGAGGACGGCGCTGATGGCGCTCAACAGATCGTGGAACTGCGCATCCCTGGGAAGAATCCACTCCTTGAACCCCATGTTGACCCGAGGGCTCAGGCCGGCCGACCCTTATAGAGACTCTGGAGGGAGATTACCGTGTCAATCTATTACATGGACAGTTCTATATAGTCTAAGGAGATGGCTTGTCCAAGGGCCGGGGTTACCGAAACAGCGGAGGAACGCGGACGATGGAGGCACGAAAGGTGCAGATGACGGGAGGGGCGACCTATACGATCTCGCTCCCCAAGCCCTGGGCCCGAGCGATGGGGCTGAATCGCGGGGACACGGTCTACTTCGAGCAGATGGGAGACGCCCTCGTGCTGCGGACCACGCGGGCCGGGGAGCGGGAACCACGGAGCAAGGTCTTGCGGGTTGAGGACGACGAGCCAAGGGAGCACGTCCTCCGGAAACTCATCGGAGCCTACGTGACGGGTTGCCAGTTCATCGAGCTCCGTTTCGGGGGTAAGGGGGCCGCCACCGCGCGCCAGGCGGCCCGGGAGTTCACGCGATTGGTCATCGGGGCCGAGGTGGTGGAAGAGACGGGCGGGCGGGTGCTCATCCAAGACCTGGCCAACCCCATGGAGCTGTCGGCGGACAAGTGCCTGCGGAGGATGTACATGACGGTCCGCTCCATGGCGGAGGACTCCGTGGCCGCCCTCCGGGCCCGGGATGCCCGCCAAGCCAAGGACGTCCCGCCCCGCGATCAGGACGTCGACCGGCTGTACTGGATGGTGGCGAAGCAGTTCCACCTCGCCGTGGCGGATCCGAGCTTCATGGCTGCCTACGACCTTCGGGCGAAGCTCCAGTACTTCACGACGGTCGCGAAACTCTTGGAGCGAATCGGGGACCATGCGGAGAAGATTGCCATGGCCGTCCTCCAGCTCGGGGAGCAAGACCTAGAAGAGGCCTTCCTGAAGAAAGTGGATGAGGCCGTCGGGCTGGCTCTCACCCTGCTGGATCGGGCCTTCACCTCGCTCATGGCCGATGACCTGGACATGGCGAACGAGGCCCTGGACGACTGGCCCTACCTGGAGCGCCACATCGAGGAGCTCTCGGAGCGCGTGAGCGGCGCCACCGGCGTGCGGCTCCTTTCCCTCGCCACGGTGGTCGATAGTATCAGCCGAATCGGGGGGTATGCCTCCGATATCGCGGAGGTCGCCATCAACGGAGTTCTCAGCCAGTAGGCGTAAGGGCGGCGCTCAGCCCCCGAGGTCGAAGCCCCCGGCCTGAAGCTGCTTCATCAGCTGCCGCCGCATCTTTCGGTTGCCGGCGAGGCCCCGGATGGCCTTGCGGGAGGTGTTGTAGTACTTCACCAGTTCCTTGACCTCCTTCGGATCCGTCCCGCTCCCCTGGGCGATGCGGAGAATCCGAGAGGACTTCAGCAGCTTCGGGTTCTCCTGTTCCTCCTCCGTCATCGAGTCCATGATGAAGCGGAAGCGTCGGAGGCGGTCCTGCGTCTCGTCCAGCTGCTCCTCCGTCAGCGCGGCGGGTACGCCAGGGAGCATGCTGAAGATCTGGGAGAGGGAGCCCATCTTGGCGAGGGCCTCCATCTGCTCGTACATCTCCTTGAGGGTGAAGCGCCCCGAGAGGAGCTTCTTGGCCGTCTCCTCCATGGACTCCTGGTCTAAGACCTCCTGGGCCCGCTCGAGGAGGGTCTCCAGGTCCCCCATGCCGAGGAGGCGGGAGATGTACCGTGGGGGCTCAAACTTCTCCAGGTCTTCGATCTTCTCGCCCACGCCGATGAAGGCGATGGACGCGCCCGTTTCCGCCACGGCCCCCAGGGCCCCGCCACCTTTGGCGGTGCCGTCGAGTTTCGTGATGACCACGGCGGTCACCCCCACGGCCTCGTGGAAGGCCTTGGCCTGGGGACCCGCCTGCTGCCCGGTTGAGGCATCGAGGATTAGGACCTTCTCATCCGGCTTCACCACTTTGGAGAGGGTCTTGATTTCCTGGATGAGGTCCTTCTCGAGGGCGTGACGGCCGCTGGAGTCCACGATGAGGACATCCTGGTCCGCCAGCACCTTCAAGCCCGCCCGTGCCACTTTGAGGGCGTCCTGCTCCTCGCGGTCGCCGTAGAATGGGGCCCCGAGCTGCTCTGAGAGCTGCTTCAGCTGGTCGTAAGCGGCGGGACGGTGCGTGTCGGCTTGGATGAGGCCCACGCGGAGCCCTTTCCGCTGGAACCACTTGCCCAGCTTGGCCGCCGTCGTGGTCTTGCCATGGCCATAGAGGCCCACAAGGAGGACGCGTTGCGGCCCTAGCCTGAAGTCCCCGGGCTGGCCCAGGATGGCCACGAGCTCCTCGTAGATGATCCGGATGACGTGCTCCCTTCCGCTCATGCCGGCGGAAGGCTTCTCGGCCAGGGCCCGTCGTTCCAACTTCCGGCTTAGCTCGAGGGCCATCTCCACGGGCACGTCCGCTTGGAGGAGGGCACGCTGGAGGTCGCGTACCACCGCTTTCACGAGCTTTTCATCGACGTGGGACGCCCGTGCGATCTTGCGGAGGACGTCCTTCAGGGCCTGGCCGAGGCTGTCCATGGACCTCACCGTTCCATCGGAACGGGGGCTATATGAAGGTGACGCGGCGGGACTCGCAGGCAGAACTCACCCGTCGGGGCGGGCGAGTGGCAGGGGTTTCGCAAGAAAACAGGGAGAGGGCCAGCCTTGTCAGAAGGGATGGGATGCACTCTAACTAGCCAGCCCACTCTCCCCGGTCGCGCTAGGCGGTAGGGTTATTTAATAATTTCCTGGGCCCCGAGTCCGCCCGAGGCCGACCCAATTAGAGGTATCCGGACTTCTGGAGGACCATCAGGTCCTCTGTACTGAGCTTTTCCCCATTCTTGAACCGCTCGTAGATCAGCTGGGCCTCCTCCTTCGTGCTGACCTCCTTCCCTACCTTGGAGCGGCGTGCCTTCGCCCGCATGCCATGGATGATTTTGTCGTAGTCGTGGACCTCGTGGATGAAGTCGATGTGCCTCAGGTGCTCCTTGTCCGCCATGATCTTCGTCTTGATGAACTGCTCCTGGGCCTTGTCGGCCTCCCGTCGAGCGGCGTCGGCCTGCTCGTACAGGCCCACCATGGCATCGTGGTGGACCTGAGCCACGTCCGCCAGACGAGTGACCTCCTGGTGATGGCGCTCAGCCGTCTCCTTCGTCTCGTTCACCGTCGCCTGGAGTGCCTGCACCTCCTCGTCCTCTTCCAGGACCTTCTCGCGTCCCTTAATTTCGGCCAGCAAGCGGGCGATCTGTTCGATGAGGTCCCGCTCCTTGTCCACGGCGAGCACGGAGGTCTGCTGACGGAACTCCAACCCGTGTAGGTCGCGCTTTAGTTTATCCAGGGGCACCCCTTCCTTCGGGGTCTTGCGTCGTCGAAGCCGGTTCAGCTCGTCGAGCAACTCGGAAACCTTGCGGTTCCATGTCTCCCGCTCGGTCTTCGCCTCCTGAACCGCCTCGTTCAGCGAGTCCCGTTGTGTCCGGTGCTCGGCCGCCTCCTCGATGTGTTGCCGGACCTGGGCGTTGAGGCCGTCGCGCTTCTCGATCCACCCCTTGGTCTTCGCGTTCAGCTCGTCTCTCTGGTGGCGATGCCGGTCGGCCTCGATGTTGGCGTTGTCGCGCCTGTCCTCCAGGTCCGGGAGCAGTTCGTTCATGCCGCTGGCTCTCAGTTAAGATTTACCGAGGCCTTAAAGCATTTCTGGCATGGTGTCTGACGGGTCGTAGGGAGTCGAAATGGGTCGGCGGAGGTGGGGACGGATGACCTCGGAGGAAGGCCCGGGCTCCTGGTCCATCGTCTTGGCACTCCTCGCCCTCCTCATCTTCGGTGCCGGGGGACCCCTCCTCTCGGGTGCCCATGGTGGCCCTTCCGCGCCATCCGACCCGGCCGCGTGGCGCGGGGCCTCCGATCTCCACGGCCCCACCATCGGAGACGTACGGTCGATTCCCCCTCTGGTCCGACCGGGGGAAAGCGTGAGCCTGGGGGCGGTCATCACCGACCCCGACGGGGTCCAGGCCGCGTGGGTCCTCATCGAAGCCCCCGACGTGGACCTCAACATGACGCTGGTCCCTTTCGGCGACACATGGTACCTCAACCGAAGCTGGCAGACGCCCGGGGTCTATGGGTTTCAGATCTGGGCGCAGGACGGGGAGGAAAACCTCAGCATGGTCCCCGGAAGCTTCCACGTCCAGGCGTCCCTCGCGGGTACCTTCGCCCTGGTCCTCCTCTTGGGAACCCTCTTTACGGTCGGGGCGGGGGCCATCCTGTTTCTCCTGTTCCACCGC
>JAZGDV010000026.1:0-3174 GCA_036478175.1 Thermoplasmata archaeon | reverse complement strand
CCGTGCGCTCCGGAGGTGCCAGGCCTTCCCGACGGTCGTCCCCAGGCCTGCGGGAGACTCCGACCAAGGTTCCGAGACGCACTCCTTCAGCTCCAGGTGTCCGAGGACGGAGGTTCCTTATGCGAATTCTCCCGAATGGTTCCCGGATTGGTAGTGAATCCGTCTCGGGTCTCAGGCCCAACAGAGGCGGGGCCGGAACCCGTCCCCCCATCTCTGGGACACCCAATCGTCGTCCTGGCCGTTGAGGATCCCGTCGCCGTAGGTCTTATTACCACGCGCCAGAATTCCGGTGGCCCCCGGGGGAAAGGAACCATGATTCGAGGTCTGCACGGCCTGTTCTACTCGTCCGATGCCGAGGCGATGCGCGCGTTCATTCGCGACAA
The DNA here is from genome assembly GCA_036478175.1 of Thermoplasmata archaeon. Lineage (GTDB taxonomy): Archaea > Thermoplasmatota > Thermoplasmata > RBG-16-68-12 > JAJISG01 > JAJISK01. The sequence goes on along the minus strand of JAZGDV010000026.1, from coordinate 2,791 downwards.
GCTGAAACTGCCGTACTCCGACACCGGCGATGGCTGGTTAATCTTCGACCTTCCCGAGGCCGACATCGGCGTCCACCCCATCGACGAGAGCGGCCGTCCTCCGTCGGGTACACATAACGTGTCGTTCTACTGTGACGACATCCATGGCACGGTGGCCGAGCTGCAGGCCCGCGGCGTTCAATTCGATCAGGACGTCGAGGATCACGGCTTCGGCCTCGTGACGTACTTCACGATGCCGGGCGGCGTTCAGGTCCAGCTCTACGAGCCAAAGTACGAGAAGAGCCCGTCGGAGCCCTAGTCGGTCCGGATCCTCCGTGAACCGATGTCCTAGAGAAGAGACCCGAGGGCGGGTCTTCGGTCTGGGGCTGCGCCCACGAAGAGAAGGGGATCTGGGGCCGGTCTGCGCGCGGCGCCCTCGGCCGGAAGGATACTTACGGCGGTCCGTCCTTGATCTCGTAGGCGGGAGGCATGGACCGGGAGCAAGCGCGGGAGGCGCTGAACGAGGGTCGCTACGCCATCCTGGAGGAGCTGGGGGAAGGGGGGAAGGGGGTCGTCTACACGGCCCTCGACACGACCCTCGATCGGGTCGTCGCGGTCAAGGTGTTGAAGGCCGAGGGCTTGGACCAGGAGGCATATGCCCGCTTTCAGCGCGAGGCCCAGGCGGCGGCCCGGTTGACCCACGCCAACGTCGTCGCCACCTACGACATGGGGGAGGAGGAGGGCCGGTACTTCCTCGTCATGGAGTACGTGGACGGCACCAACCTCCGGGACCTGCTGGAGGGTCAGCCCGAGGGCCATCTCGACCTGACGACCCTGCTGCGCCTCGGCCAAGACCTCTGCCGGGCCCTCGCCTACGCCCACGCCCATGGCGTCCTTCACCGGGACCTCAAGCCCGAGAACGTCATGGTCACGAAGGACGGAACGGCCAAGCTCATGGACTTTGGCCTGGCCTTGGCCCTGGACAAGCCGCGGATGACGCCCAGCGGCACCATGGTGGGCACCCCGGCCTACATGTCCCCCGAGAACGCCCTGGGGAAGACCTCCGACGCCCGCTCGGACCTCTACTCCCTGGGCGCCGTCCTCTACGAGATGGCCACGGGCCGGCCCCCTTTCCCGCACGAGGACAGCCTGAAGGCCATCTACGGTCACCTCCACGACACACCCATGAAGCCTTCCCGCCTGAACGCGGACGTCACCTCGGGGCTGGAGGAGGTCATCCTGCGTCTCCTGGCCAAGGACCCGGCGCGGCGGTACCAATCCGCGCCCGACGTGTCCCGCGCGCTGCAGCAGATCGCGGAGAGCCTGGGCGGGAGACCCTCGGAGGAATTGGCCCCCGAGGAGAAGCCAGCCAGGCCGCGGGCGCCCACGCCGGAGCCGAGGAGGGCCTTGCCCCTCGTCGGCCGGGAGGCCGAGGTGGGCGCCTTGCACGCCTTTGTGGACGGCGCCGCTCGGGGCGAGGGCGGCGTGGTGTTCCTCGCGGGCGAGGCGGGCATCGGGAAGACACGGTTGGGGGAGGAAACGGCGGCCTACGCGGCCCTGCGGGGCGCTCGCGTGCTTCGGGGTCGCTCCTACCAGGGGCAGGGGGCCGTTCCCTACGCCCCCTGGATCGAGATGTTGCGCGAGTTCGTGCGGGAGGCGCCGCGGGAGCTCCTCTACAAGGTCAGCGGCACGTACGCGGCGGACCTCGGCAAGCTCGTCCCGGAGCTCCTCGAGAAGGTGGGCCCCGCCCCCACGCCGACCCTCGGACATCCCGACCAGGAGCGCCTGCGTCTCTTCGAGGCGGTCAAGGAACTCTGCCTCCTCCTCTCGCAGGAGACGCCCCTCCTCCTCTTCCTGGACGACCTGAACTGGGCCGACCCGGCCTCCCTAGAACTCCTCCACTACGTGGCCCGTCGCGCGTCCGGTAGCTTCCTCCTCATCCTCGGGGCCTACCGGGATGTCGAGGTGATGGAGGGCTCGGTGCTGTCGCAGCTGCTCTTCGACCTCAACCGCGAGCGGCTCTTGGACCAGGTTTCCCTCCCGCGCCTCCCGCCCCTCCACGTGGCAGAGATGATGGCGGCGAGCATGGGGGAGGAGGAGATCAGCGAGGCGTTTCGCGACCTCGTCTTCGCCAAGACCGGGGGCAACCCTTTCTTCGTGGAGGAGGTCCTCCGTTCCCTCGTCGAGGAGGGGGTGGTCTTCCGGGCCGGGGACCGCTGGGACCGGCGCCCCATCGCGGAGATCCGGATCCCCTCCAGCGTGCGGGCCGTCGTGCGGCAGCGCCTCGATCGGCTGGACGAACGGTGTAACCGCATCCTGGCCCTCGCCGCCGTGCAGGGGGGGGAGTTCGACTACGAGGTGCTGAAGCGGGTCAGCCTGGTGGAGGAGGACGACCTGCTGACCTCCCTCGAGGATGCCCTGCGAGCCCGCCTGATCAGGGAACGGGCCCTGGCCCCGCGCCGTTCCGTGTTTGCCTTCGCGGACGCCCAGGTCCGGGACGTCCTCTACGACGGGCTGAGCCTCATCCGTCGCCGGCAGTATCACGCCAAGACGGCGCGCGCCCTCGAGGAGTTCCCCCAGGGAGAGGAGGGGGAACGGGTCGCCCTCCTGGCCTATCACTACGTCCGCGCGGGGGACGTGGCGAAGGCCCTCGACTACGCCCTCCAGGCCGGCGAGGCCGCGGCCCGCGTGTACGCCTACGAGGAGGCCAGCCAGCACCTCACGACCGCGCTGGAGCTCCTGGAAGAGGTGGAGCACGAGCCCGAGGTCACGGCGCGGGTCCTGGATCAGCTGGGGGATGCGACCTCCTACC
>JAZGDV010000025.1:0-6198 GCA_036478175.1 Thermoplasmata archaeon | reverse complement strand
GAGAGTGGGGCCGCCCAGATTTGAACTGGAGTCTCCAGCTCCCGAAGCTGGAAGGATGACCAAGCTACCCTACGGCCCCTGGCGGTCGTTAGACAGAGGCGGGTATAGCCTTTACCGCGTCTGGAGGGCGGGAACCTTGGGCGAGTCGCGGCCTTGAGAGGCCGCCTGCCCGGCCCCGCCTTTCTCCCCGCGGCAAAGCTCGCTGCCGGGAGGCCTCCTCGGGCGGGGAAGTCGGCCACCAATAATTATAAGCCATTTCCCTTGCATCTTAAGACCTCGTCGGCAGGGGAGGGGACCGATGGCCAAGGCAGAGAGCGAGAAGGGCGGAGGCGACTACACCGCCAGCGTACGTCGTAGGCAGAAGACCAAGCTGAAGGCGAAGAAGCACTGGTCGGTGCGTCGGATCATCTCGATCCTCGGTTTCATTGCCGCCTCGCTCGCCGTCCTCGCCTTCGCTAGCACGTTCTTCCCCCAAGTCTCGGAGTTCGAGAACGTCTTCGGACAGGGGCTCGCCCTCATCCGTGACGTGCGTCTCACCGTGAACTCGTTCTTCGCCCAATTCCTGACCGTCCCGTTGCCTGCGCCGCTCATCGGGATTGGCGACATCCTCATTATCACCGTCATCGCCGTCCTCCTTGTCCTCCTCCTCCGGGTGGCCGAACCGGAGTACGTTCGCAGGATCGACGAGATGGTCATGGTCATGCGCTCCCGGTCGGAAGCCGTTCAGAAGAAGGAGGAGGCTCAGGCGGACCTCAAGGCCGAGACGCCGGTGCCTCCGCCGTATCCTTTCCCCGTGCCCTATCCGTCCCAGGGGACGCCGGTCCAGACCCTACAATTCTCGGCCTCGGCCGTGATCAACGCACCCCGGACGCAGGTGTGGGAGGTGCTCAACCAGGTCGTGTATGTGCCGACCTGCGGCGAGATCCTGGACTCTGTCGAGGTCCTCGGGAAGCTCGCGAACGCGTTGACCTGGGAAGGCACGATCCGGGCGGGGCGGAAGGACTTTCCGGTGGAGGGCACCACGACCCTCTACCCGCCGACCCGCATGGAGGTGGCATGCCACCGCGGGGCTCTCCAGGGTTTCCGAGGCGTTCTGAGTCTGGCGGACGTCCCCGAGGGGACGCGCCTCACCGAGACCGTGGAATTTGATCCCGGCAGCATCCCCGATGAGTATGCACCGGTGGCCAACGCCCTTAGGGCGAAGGGCTCCGAGATCCTCATCCGGGACCTGGAGCACTTCGACCAGCTCGTCCAGGCCTTGGCCAGCCCGAAGGGCGAGCAGGAGCCCTCCGAGTAGGGCAGGCGGCACGCCCTCGCTGGAACCCGGCGGTACCTTCTCAAATAGGGGGGAAGGGCTTCCCTCCTGCATGGGCATGGCTCTTCTGCCGGAGCTCCTCGTGTACGCGGACGGAGCCTCCCGAGGGAATCCGGGTCCGGCCGCCCTGGGTATCGTGCTCTGCGACGGCTTTGAGAATGTCATTCAGACACACCGGCAGTCCATCGGCCGCGCCACGAACAACGAGGCCGAATACCGGGCGCTCATTCGAGCCCTCGAACTCGCGGCGCAACACACCCGGGCGAGAGTTGAGGTCTTCATGGACAGCCAACTCGTCATCAACCAGATGAGCGGCGATTTCAAGATCAAGGAGGCCCGGCTCGCCAAACTCGCCTCGAGGGCGAAGGAGAGGGCGTCACGGTTTCAGGAAGTGACCTACGAATACGTCCCGCGCGGCCATCGCAAGATCAAGCTGGCGGACACGGAGGCGAACCTGGCCCTCGATGAGCGGTACGGCCGACGAGGGTAGTTCGCGGATTGCCGATATCCGGTTCGACACGTTTAAGTAAACTCGGTGGCCTTGGCGGCCACGGATGGAAACCTCCCTTCCGGAGAAGATGGCCGGCGAAATCACCCTCTCCGACAACCCTGGCAAGACGATTCGGAAATGGCGGGAGGAGTTCCGGATTTCCCAGAAGGAGCTGGCGCTGCATCTCGAGATGTCCCCGTCCGTCATCAGCGACTACGAGTCGGGCCGCCGCCGATCCCCGGGGATCCGCACGATCCGCCGCATGGTGGAGGCCCTTCTGGACGTCGATCGTCTGTCGGGCCGCGGCGTGGCCAAGAAGTTCATGGTCACCCCCCACGAGGCGATTCCCAGCATGGCGGAGTTCCTCGAACCGATCTCCGCCGCTGAGTTCGTGCGGGTCATCGAGGGACGAAGCCTGACCGCCTTCGACTCCCATCAACGGCAGATTCACGGCTACACGGTGATCGATAGCCTGCGCGCCATCGCCACGCTGGACGCCACCGACTATCCTCGGGTCTACGGATGGAGCAGCGAGCGGGCCCTCCTCTTCACCGGGGTCAAGTATGGTCGCTCCCCCATGGTCGCGGTCCGTACCCACTTCCTGAAGCCCGCCATGGTGGTGTACGTGCAGCCCGAGAACGTGGACGAGCTGGCCGTGGAGCTCGCCAAACTGGAAAACGTGATCCTGGCGCGGACCGAGATGGATCCGTCCGTCGTTATCGAGAAGCTGGAGAGTCTGGTCATGCAGCTTAACACATCAGCCAAGATGGAGTTGTGAGGTCTACCCATGGATGTCGGCATCGTGAGCTACGGGGCCTACGTGCCCCGCTATCGAATCGCGCCCGAGGAAATTGCCCGCGTCTGGGGGGCGGACGGGGTGGCCGTGGCCCGCAGCCTGGCGATTGCCCGGAAGAGCGTGCCGGGTCCCGACGAGGACGTCATCACCATTAGCGTGGAGGCCGCCCGCCAGGCCATGGAACGCGCGGGGATCGACCCCCAGGACCTCGGAGCCGTCTACGTCGGATCCGAGAGCCATCCGTACGCGGTGAAGCCCAGCGCGACCGTCGTCGCCGAGGCCATCGGCGCCGCGCCCAACCTGACGGCCGCAGACTACGAGTTTGCCTGCAAGGCGGGGACGGCCGCCATGCAGACCTGCATGGGCCTCGTGGGGTCCGGCATGGTGAGATACGGGATGGCCATCGGCTCGGACACGTCCCAGGGTGCGCCGGGCGACGTTCTGGAGTACTCCGCTTCCGCCGGGGGGGCCGCCATCCTGATAGGGCAGGATCCGGTCATCGCGAAGATCAATGCGACCTCTTCCTGGACGACCGACACCCCCGACTTCTGGCGGCGGGAGGGGGAGCGGTATCCGAGCCACGGCGGCCGCTTCACGGGCGAGCCGGCGTACTTCAAGCACACCCTGCGCTGCAGTTCGAACCTCTTCGAGGAGATGGGAACGGAGGCCAGCGATTACAACTTCGCCGTGTTCCACCAGCCCAACGGGAAGTTCCCCATTCGGGCTGCCACGAAGCTCGGATTCACCGAGGAGCAAGTGAAGACCGGGATGCTCGTGCGCGAGATTGGCAACACCTACTCCGGGGCCGTCATCCTGGGCCTCTGTGCGATCCTCGACGACGCCAGACCCGGAGACCGCATCTTTATGGTCGGATACGGCTCGGGGGCGGGCTCGGATGGCTTCGACATCACCGTGACGGACGGAATCGAGAAAATGCCTCAGAATCCGGCTTGGAAAGTCTGGAACCAGGCGGCAAAGCGCCAGGAGATCGACTACGCCACCTACGCGCGGTTCCGAGGCAAGATCGTCATGCCCACGGGGGCCTAGCGTGCGGGACGTCGCCATCATCGGGATCGGGGACACCCGGTTCGGGGAGATCTGGGAGAAGTCCTTCCGGGAAATCGGCATCGAGGCCGGCCTCAAGGCGTTGGAGGACGCCAACGTCGGGGCGGATCAGATCGATGCCCTCTACGTGGGGAACATGTCCGCGGGGAAATTCATCGACCAAGAGCACGTCTCGGCCCTCGTCGCCGACTACGCCGGGTTGGCGGACCAGCATCCGGCCACCTTCCGTCTGGAGGGCGGCGGCGCGGGCGGGGGTCTCGCCCTGGCCAGCGCCTTCACGGCCGTGGCCTCCGGCCTATGGGACGTGGTGGTGGCCGGCGGCGCGGAGAAGATGACGGACGTGGGGGAAGAGGAGGCGAATCGCATTCTGTCCTCCACGGCAGACCAGGAATGGGAGACCGTTTTCGGGGCCACCCACGCGGCCCTCCATGCCATGGTGGCTCGTCGGCACATGCACGACTTCGGCACGACGAGAGAACAGCTGGCCGCGGTCGCGGTGAAGAACCACCGAAACGGGGCCAGGAACCCGAATGCCCAGTACCAACGGGAGCTCACCCTCGAGGCCGTGCTCGGAGCGCCGGTCGTGGCGGACCCTCTGGGGGTGTTGGACTGTGCCCCCCTCTCCGACGGGGCGGCGGCGGCTGTCCTCTGTCCGATGGACATGGCCCGAAAGTTCAACGACACCCCCGTTCGCATCGTCGGACTGGGCGTTGCCAGCGACACCATCGCCCTCCACGATCGCCGAGAACTCACTACGATGGAGAGCACCGTGGTGGCGGGCGAGAGGGCACTCCACATGGCCAAGGTCGGCACCGACGAGGTCCAGCTCGCCGAGGTGCACGACAACTATACCATCAGCGAGATCCTCGCCATCGAGGACCTCGGCTTTGTAGAGAAAGGAAAGGGAGGCCCGGCGACCGAGGAGGGGGTGACCGCGCTCGACGGCGACATCGCGGTGAACCCGTCTGGAGGCTTGAAAGCCCGGGGGCAGCCCGTGGGGGCGACGGGCATCGCCCAGGCCGTCGAGGTCGTCCGACAATTGCGCGGCGAGGCCGACGCCCGCCAAGTCGACGGGGCCGAGGTCGGTCTGACCCACGTCCAGGGAGGCACGGGCGCCACCGCCGTGGTCCACGTCTTTCGGAGGGAGAACTGAGATGGCGATTCCCCGTTTCTGGCGTGAGATTCAGAGCCGCTACAACCTGGTGGGAACCCGTTGCGGCAACTGCGGCACCCTCGACTTCCCCCCCCGGGACGTCTGCCCGAAGTGCGGCCGGAAGAGCATCGGGAAGATGGAGAAGGTCCCCCTGAGCCGCAGCGGCACCGTCGTCTCTTACACGACCATCCACCAGGCCCCCAAGGGGTTTGACGGGACGAAGCCCTACCTGCTTGCCATTGTCGAGCTGAAGGACGGGCCCCGTCTGACGAGCCAGATCATCGATTGCGACCCGACGGACATCGCAATCGGCATGCCCGTGGAGGCCACCTTCCGGAAACTCGGCCAGGACGGAACCTCGGGAGTCATCTACTACGGGTACAAGTTTCGACCTTCCCTGCCCGCGACGGAGGAGACGTGAGGTCTCCCCCCGGGGACCCTGAAAGGTTCTAATAGTCACCGGAAAGTAGTCTCGAGGTCTCATGGAGTTCCGGGTCATCGAGAAGGAGAAGAAGGTCCTCACCGTGGAGGTCATCAGCCCCGACGACACGATGATCTACCCCCTCATCAGTCACCTCCTCAAGGACAAGCGGGTGGCGGATGCCCGCTACATCGTGGGACACCCCCACCTGGACAAGCCCACCATCCTCGTTCGCGTGAAGAAGGACAAGCCCGAGGACGTGTTGCGGGAGGTGGCCGCGGGCCTGGCCGCCCAGTACGGCGACATGAAAAAGCAAGTAGCGGGGGCCGGGAAGAAGGGGAAGTAATCCCTCCCGGGTTCCTGGGCGGGGTCCCCTCAGGCGATCTGCCATGGAAACGGAGGTCGGCATCGCCCGTTATGGCACGACCACGCCGGGGATCGGAGGCCGGATCAAGGCCGCGGTCGAAGACTTCGTTGTCGAGGAGATCCCGAAAGACCTGCCCGCCGTGGCCGACGGGCGGTTTCTCGTCACGCGCGTGACGGTCCGAAACTGGGAGACCCACCGCCTCGTGCGCCAACTCGCCCGATCGCTCGGCGTGAGTCGTCACCGCATTCGTTTTGCCGGGACGAAAGACAAGCGTGCCGTGACCACCCAGCACATGACCTTCGAAGGCCTGGACGAGGAGGTCGTGGCGTCAGTCCCCCTGAAGGATGTCACCCTGGAGCCCCTCTATCGGGCCTCCCGAAAGCTCACGCTTGGCGACCTGATGGGCAATCGATTCCGAATCCGTCTCCGGGAGGTCGACCTTCCCGAGGACGAGGTTCGCGCACGGCTCGTCTCCTTGAACGACGAACTGGAGGCGGCAGGCGGATTTCCCAACTACTTCGGGATTCAGCGGTTCGGGGAGCTTCGCCCGTTGAGCCATCGCCTGGGTCGGGCCATCGTCCGAGGCGACCT
>JAZGDV010000024.1:0-4148 GCA_036478175.1 Thermoplasmata archaeon | reverse complement strand
AAGGGAATGAGTCGCAACGGGTTTGCTGAGCGGTGATGAATAACTGGAGCGATGACCCGATGGACAGCCTGTCCGTCTGTGTAGGCGTAACCCGCTGACGGGGGTTCAAATCCCTCTGCCCCCACTCATCATCCCAGATGGTTTTGTACGATACTAGGTGCAAATCCACACATCTCGCTTGCCGTATACAGTGAATTTGAACCTAACTCGGGATAACATCCCCTGAAATCCATTCTGGAACGGGCGGGTGAAGCATCACGTCCTTCGAGGAAGAGCCGGATGCTAAGCGTCAGTTTTGGAGGATTTTATGCTCGGTCCGACTCCAGGGAGGCCAGGTGACGGCCGTAAGCCCCCCTCTAACTGCAGAGGGCTGAGAGGCAGAGCGTTGATGAACCTGGCTTACAGCCCGGGGTAGGGGATACACGGACGACTAATCCCTTCGGGCCTGACCTAACCGTTTTATTATCTCGGCTCCTTACACCCTGGGGGAATTATTTTGCGCTATGAGATCATTGGCGACAATTTACAGTACGTGTCCGTAGAGCTTGAAGAGAACGAGGCTGTTACGGCCGAGGCGGGGGCCATGTTCTACATGTCAGGCAATATGAACATCGAGACCAAGGCCAAAGGAGGGCTGATGAAGGGGCTCAAGCGCAAGCTGACCGGCGAGTCCTTCTTCCAGAACACCTACCGACCCACGGGCGGCACGGGGCTGGTGGCCTTCGCCGGTCCGGCACCCGGGAAGATCAAGGCCCTAGACATCCAGCCGGGGAAGCAGATTAACCTGCAGAAAGGGGGCTATGTCGCCGCCACCCAGGGAATAGAGCAAGAACTTACCCGCCAGAAGAAGATCGGCGCCGCCGTCTTCGGGGGCGAGGGCTTCTGGCTCCAGAAGATCACCGGCCAGGGGACCGTCTGGATCCACGCCTGCGGGGACTTCGCGGAGTTCGACCTGACTGAGGGGAAGGTGATGAAGGTGGACAACGGCAACGTTGTGGCCTGGGACGATACGGTGAACTACGGGGTGGAAAGGGTCGGGGGTCTCAAGTCCACAATCCTCTCGGGCGAAGGTTTCGTGGCCTCCCTGACCGGGCCCGGGAAGATCATCTGCCAGTCGATGACCCTGCGCCAACTGGCAGGGGCCCTGAGCCCCTTTATACCCCAGAAGCGATAAGCGGAGATTGAAGATGTCACGGCTGTTCACAGCCATTGTAATCGGAATAATACTGTTTGTTGCAATCCTTGTGGGACTCGCGTTGGTGGGGTATCTTATCCCGGCCCTCGCCCTGCTATTCGGGGCCTTGTGGCTTGTAGTCATTTTAGCCATCGTGGGAGGCGTCATCCTAACGGCAATCCTGGGGCCCTACTACTTATTCAAACGAACCGCCACCCAGCCCCACGGTGTCTACCGCCTTGAGGACCAGAAGGAGGAGTGACAAGGGCTTTTCAACCCAGGCCGAGAGGATGTGTGCTCAAGAGAACCGTGGGTGAGTTTGAACTCTGTTAGGGCTAGAATCCTCTGCCCCCACTCCTCTTGGAGGCTCGCTAACTCTCTCCGCTCTCCGGAGAGCTCGGAACCCGAGAGCCATTCAACCCCTCCCAACGCCGTAGACGGTTCTTCAGGCGCGGGAGGCCAGGATGGTGCCGATCAAGGAATTCCACCTTCCTCATGTACCAGACGGCGTGTTTCCAATGGCCCTCCTCCGCGTAGAGGGCGGCCAGCCTGAGGAGCGCCTCGGGATCGAGTGGATTCTCCCGCAGCTTGGCCAGGCACGCAAGGTACTCCGCCGCCTGCTCGTCCATGGGCAACCTCCGGCCGCCGGTGGAGAGGGCCGCCTATATACTGCGTGACACAATTCTCAAGAACCGCACAATTCGAATCCCGCCCGTAAGAGGACCACCGAATGAGCCTGGAACAGGACATCCTCGCCGAGATCAAACCCACCCGGGAGGAGGTCGAGGAGACCCTCCGCATCGCCGAGTCCTTGCTTCGTCGCCTGGCCGAAGAGGCTCGCGAGCAGGGCATTCCGGCGAAGCCGCTGCTCGTGGGCTCGGTTGCGAAGGGAACCTTCCTTAAGGAACCCGAGATCGACGCCTTCGTCGCCTTCTCCCCGGAGACCTCCCGGGAGGACCTGGAGCGGTGGGGACTCCGGCTGGGGCGGGTGCTCGATGAACCCACCCTCCGGTACGCCGAGCACCCCTACACCCGTGGGGTCTACCAAGGGCTCGAGGTCGACGTCGTCCCCTGCTACGAGCTGGACCGACCTTCCGCCCGCATGACCGCGGTGGATCGCACGCCCTTCCACTTCGAGTACGTGCGGGAACACATGAGCGGGCCGCAGAAGGATCAGGTCCGGCTCCTGAAGCGCTTCCTGAAAGGGACCGGAACCTACGGGGCCGAGGCTCGGGTCCAGGGGTTCTCGGGATACCTCAGCGAGCTCCTGGTACTCCGATATGGTACCTTTCGCGCGGTCCTAGGGGAGGCCGCGCAATGGCGCCCCCCGATCCGCCTGGCGCTCGAGGCGGGGACGTCGAGGCCCTTCGATGAACCCTTGGTGTTCGTGGACCCGGTGGATGACGACCGGAACGCCGGCTCGGCCGTCTCCTCCCACACCCTCGCCCTGTTCATTTTGGCGGCCAAGGCGTACGAAGAAAGTGCCGATCGTCGCTTCTTCTTCCCGGAGCCGGTCCGTCCCCTCTCCTTGACGGCCCTCCGGAAGGTGGCCCGCGAGCGCGGCACGGCCCTCCTAGGTGTCGCGGCCTCCGCGCCGGACCTGTCCGAGGACGTCGTCTACCCGCAACTCCGGAAGGCAGAGCAGGCCATCCGATCGTTCCTGAGGGAAGCGGAGTTCAAGGTGCTCAGCTCTCAGCCCTCTCTCCTGGAGAAGGAGTGGCTCGTGCTCCTCGAGCTGGAGTCGGGTGAACTCCCCCCCGTGCGCAAGCACGTGGGTCCTCCCACCTGGCTCGGCCACGCGGAGGCCTTTCGGGCGAAGTGGGAGGGGTCCTCCCAACGAGTAGCGGGTCCCTACATCGAAGGAGATCGGCTCGTGGTCGATGTGAAACGGGAGGAACCCACCGCACGGGGGGCTCTCGCGAAGCGTTTGCCGGGGTTGAGCCTGGGGAAGGACCTCCACCGCGCCGTGAAGGAGGGCTATGAAGTCCTGGAGGGAGAGGAAATCGCCCGCGCCGGCTACCGCGGACCCCTGACGGAATTCCTGCGACGCGAGTTCCCCTGGCAGGTCAGGAAGTCGCCACGATGAAACCGAAGACGCTGCTGCGATGGCCCGCACGGTCCTGGGCCTCTATGGTGAGCGTGTAAGCTCGCCCCGCTTCTGCGTTTGTGACGGTGAACGTCCACTCCGCTCCCTCACCCGTGAACGTCATGCGTCCGGTATCGTGCTCATTTCCGAGGACCTCGACCCGAATCTGCACGTCGACGAGCTGCTGGTTATCCGTCACGTTGGCAAAGACCTGGAAACTGGTGGCGCCTCCGAGGGAGAGCGCGATGGACCCGCCATCCAGGACATTCACGGGGAGCCCGCCGGGCACCGCGACATTGTGGATGACCGGTGGGGAGATGTCGAGGAAGGGGGGGTTGAGAAGCAAGACCCAGAATGCGAACCACGCGAAGAGGTGGATGGCCCCGTTGCCCGCCCAGAGCTTCCAGTCAAACCTGGACAGGTCGACGCCAGAGAGCGGGTAGAGGTACCTGAGGCCGTACAGGGCGGCGACACCCAGGAGACCGCCAACGAGGGCAAGGTCGATGAGGGTGAGGGTCCAGGACGCGAGGGCCACGACAAAGGCGTATCCGAGGGTGACCATCGCGGCCTTGGCGCCTTCGACCTCCCGCTTCAGGAATCCGACTTCGTCAAACTCTGGGACCTTGAACGCGAACGGCTCCTTCCCCTTCCGCTTCTTCCGGGCCAACGCCTTTTGGAAGGGGGGGTGGCTTAATACCCTTTTCCGGGGCCTGGCCAGGGTGGTGGCCCGTCTCGGGCGACGGAGAGGGGGGGAAGTTTTTTGCTCTCGACCGCGATCCTCCGATCCCCCCCTTGAGGGAATGCCATGAAAGAGTCACGACCCGATGAGGCCCTCTGTGCTCACGGGGATGTGGAGTTCTTGGGGGAGGACTCGAGTCGGAACCGGTT
>JAZGDV010000023.1:0-3746 GCA_036478175.1 Thermoplasmata archaeon | reverse complement strand
AAGACACGGCATGCGGGTCTTCACGGACCTCATCCCCCCGGAGAAGGCCCTCGCCATCGCGCGGGAGGGGACGAAGCCGCTGGACCGGGTCGAGAGGGTCCCCTTGGATCGCGGCGTAGGCCGAGTCTTGGCGGAAGACGTGGTCTCCCATGTCGACGTCCCTGGCTTCGACAAGGCCATGATGGACGGATACGCCATCCGCTCCCAGGATGTCGCCGCGGAGAGCACGGCGCTTGACGTGGTGGGGGATGCCCGTCCGGGAGAACCCTATCCGGGGACGGTCCGGCGCGGGGAGGCGGTGAAGATCGCCACGGGCGCGCCGCTGCCCACCGGGGCCGACGCGGTCGTCGAGGTGGAACGGGTCGAGGTCGAGGGATCCCGGGTCCGCGTGCCTCGCGGCCTCGCACCGCGGAGAAACGTGTCCCCCCGGGGCGAGGACATTGGCGCGGGGGATTCCCTCCTCCCGGCCGGCACCGTCCTCCAGCCCGGTCACGTGGGGGCCATTGCGGCGCTCGGCGTCCCGAAGATCCCGGTGTACGTGCGTCCTCGGGTGGCGGTGTTGGCCACGGGTCGAGAGATCAGGCGGGGAGGGACCCTGCGACCCGGTGAGATCTACGACGTCAACTCGTTCACCCTCACGGGGCTGATTCGAGAGCACGGGGGGTCCGTGGAGACGTTCGACCCCATCCCCGACACCTATGAGTCCATCTTGGGCGCGGTGGCGCGGGCGGAGGACTACGACCTGGTGGTGCTGTCCGGCAGCACGTCCGTGGGCGAACGGGATTTCCTGCGAGACGCCGCCGCCGAGCTCGGGGAGGTGCTCTTCCATGGCGTCGCGATGAAGCCAGGCAAGCCGGTCCTCCTCGCGAAGGTGGGGGCGGGCCTGGTCTTCGGGATGCCCGGGTTTCCCGCTTCCTGCCTGATGGCCGCCTACCACTTCCTGCTCCCCGTGCTCCGACGGATGGGGCACTACCCGGAGCGGCCGAGCCGACCGTCCATTCTGGGCGAGGACATGCCCGTCAAGGGGGACAAGACCCAGCTGGTCACCGTGCGTCGGGCGGGAGGGAAGGCCTACCAGGCGTTCCGTGGGTCAGGGAGCATCACGAGCATCTCGCAAGGGGATGGGTACGTGGTGATCCCCCCGGGTCAGGCGTTGAAGAAAGGGGCGCCGGTCGAGGTCATCGCGTTCTGAGGGCGTCGTTCCCCGCGTTTCGGTTCTCTCACCAAGGTTAAGCCGTGGGTCCCGTTCCCGGTTCAGAGGACGGATGCGGCGGGTCGTGATTCTGGGAGGAGGGGTCGGCGGGGCCGTCGCCGCCATGGAGCTGTCCCGGAGGTTGAAGACGGACACGGAAGTGGTCCTTCTTGACAAGGAGGGAAGGCACTACTTCCCGCCCTCGTACCCTTGGCTCGTCATGGGCTGGCGGCGCCCCGAGCAGGTGTGGAGGCCTCTCTCGAGGCTCAAGGCCCCCCATGTGCGCATCCGGCAGGAGGAGGCCCTTTCCATCGACCCCGATGAGCGGCGGGTGACGACGGATGCCGGGGAGGTCTCCTACGATCACCTCCTGATCTCCCTGGGCGCGCAGCTCGATCCGTCGGCGATCGAAGGCTTCGCCGGTGTCGCCCACCATCCCTACGACCTGGAGGGGGCCATGGCCCTTGCCCAGGCGGTCCGGACGTTCCGAGGGGGCAAGGTCGCGATCGGCGTCTCCCGTCTGCCCTTCAAGTGTCCGGCCGCCCCCTACGAGATCGCGTTCCTCCTGGACTACTACTTTCGAAAGAAGGGGATTCGCGACCGGGTGGAGATGGAGTTCTTCACGCCTGAACCCGCCCCCCTGCCCGCGGCCGGGCCGGCCATCGGCGATCGGGCCATGGCCCTGATGGAGGAGCGGGAGATTCCCATCCGAGTGAAGAGGGAAATGGACCATGTCGACCCGGAGGCGGGCGTGGTCCACTTCAAAGGCGACGGGCAGATGGCCTACGACCTCCTGATCGCGGTGCCGCCCCACACGACATGCGAGGCCGTGCGTCGATCGGATCTGACGAAGGAGGGGCCATGGATTCCCGTGGACCGGTTCACGATGCGTTCGTCCTACGACGACATCTACGCGGTGGGGGACGTGACCAGCATCCCGACCCCCTCGGGCCACGTGCCCTTCCTCCCGAAGGCGGGGGTCTTCGCCCACGGTCAGGCCAAAGTCGCGGCCCGCAACATCGCCGCCGACCTTGCCGGTGGACCGGAGGTCCGGTGGGATGGCTACGGCCTTTGCTTCATGGAGATCGGCTACGGGAAGGGAGGCATGGTGCGGGGCAACTTCTACGGGGACGGGCCCCCGTCCATAAGGATGAGAAAACCCCGCCGGATCTGGCACTGGGGCAAGGTTCTCACCGAGAGGCGTTGGCTCGGGAAGCTCTTTCGGTGAGAGGGGCGCCTCACTCCAACGTGGCGCCACAGACGCCACAGTGTTCGAACGCCGCCGGAAGCCCCTTGGCGCCGCACGCCCCGCACGTCCGGACGGGGGCACCCCAGGCGTACGAGGGGGCCCCGCCGGCGACGGCCTTCTCTCGCATTTCCCGGTAGCGGGGGTCCCGCTTCTCCACGAAGGCCTGCATCCCCTCCCGCGGCTCCTCGGTGGCGAAGTGGATGGAGAGCCAGTCCCGGGCGTGGCCGATGGTCGAGTACCAGGCGAGGTCCTTCCAGAAGTTGACTTGCTGCTTGGTGTAGCGAAGGGACTCGGGGAACTTGTCGACGAGCTTCTGCGTCATCTCGCGGACCGCCTCGTCCAGCTCGGCATAGGGGACCACACGATTCACGAGACCCCATTCGAGCGCCTGGGCGGCGGGAATGCGCTCACAGAGGAACAGCATCTCCCGCGCGCGCCGGTCGCCCACGAGGAGGGGAAGCCACTGAGTCGCCCCGCCCGCGGCCACGCTGCCAACGCGGGTTCCCACCTGCATGATCTCGACGTGGTCCGCGGCGATGGCCAGGTCGCACGCCATCTGGAACTCGTTGCCTCCCCCGGCCACCAGGCCGTTCAGCCGGGCGATGGTGGGCTTGCCGGCGTTCCGGAGCATGTCCACGGCGGCCTGGAACTCGGTCATGTACTTCCAGTAGTCGTGGGGCCGCTTCACGTACAGGTCGGCGTACTCCTTCACGTCCCCGCCGGTGCAGAAAGCCTTCTTCCCCTCGCCCGTCAGCACCAGGACGGCGACGGCGTCGTCGTACGCCGCGTCCCGGAAGGCGTCGTGCATCTCCCGCAGGGTGCGGGTGCTGTAGGCGTTGTAGACCTCGGGCCGGTTGATGGTGATGCGGGCCACCCAGTCGGACTTCTCGTAGATGATTTCCTGAAAGTCGAAGTCGGCGGGGGGCCTGGCCCCGATGGGATTGGCGGGCATGGTTTCCCATCAAGGCCTGTCTATATAGCCGTTGGCGGGCGATCGCGAGGGGGAGGGAGACCGGGGTTGGGAGAGCTCCGAACAGGTTCGAATCGGGGGTTAAAACGGCGTATTGGATGGGTTTATGATGTAGGTCGACCCATGATTCTCCAAGGAGTCGAGGAGGCCCTCTTTGCGAGATGCCAACGGTTCTCCTGACGTTCAACGTCGGGCCGAGGATCTGTCGTTCTCCTACGTGGCCGCCTGGAAGGAGGAGACCCAGGGCAAGGCGATCGGCCACTACCCCGTGTACGCCCCGCAGGAGATCATCCACGCAGCGGGAGCCCTTCCCGTGGGGATCATGGGGGCCTGGG
>JAZGDV010000022.1:0-4162 GCA_036478175.1 Thermoplasmata archaeon | reverse complement strand
CGGTGAGATGCCTGGGTGCCCCACCTGCGGTGCGGAGCTCACCTACCTCGAGCCCTACGCACGCAACTATTGCTATCATTGCCGGGCCTACGCCCCGGAGGAGATCGTTCCCTGTGCCGTATGCGCCAGGGTGCTCGTCTACGTCCCGGAGCACGGCCTTTACTATTGCTACGGTTGCCAGGAGTACAAGCAGGGCGCCCGTCGTGCGGATAGGCCCTGTCCGAGATGCGGCGGAGGACTTCTCTTTGTCGCCGAGTACGAACGACTATTCTGCACCCGATGCAACGCATACGCACCGGGAGACCCGGAGACCGCCTGAGAAAACGGGAGGCGGACCTTGACGGAAGCGGGGACCGTTACGGGCTATGCGCCCTTCTCGCGCGAGGAGATGGACCTGGCGTCCAAAGATCAGCTCATCCGCTGGGCTAAAGAGTACGGGCTGGACGAGGGCGGGATGAAGTACGAGCTTCGCCTTCGAATCCTAGAGTACATCCGGCGGCAGGGACTCCTGCTGAAGGGGGAGGAACCCCTGGAGGAAGAGAGCGCGGCGCCGTCGGACCACGAGACGGCGGCCGCCCCGCCGGCCGCTCCCCCGGGATCGGCGAGCAGAGGGAAAGCGGCGCAGACCGCCGTCGAGCTGCCCTCCGATCCTGCCTCGACCGGTTCGCCGAGCGCCTGCGCGAATTGCGGAGGGGATCTCAGCTACATCGCCGAGTATGAGCGGTGGTACTGTTACAACTGCGACGCGTATGCGGGCGCTTCGGCCGAAGTTTCCCATGCGCCCTCGCACCGCCAGGCCAGGGAAGGGGGAAGAGCGGGCGCGGGAATCGCCCTCGCCCTGGCGGGCATCCTCACATTCCTTGCGTATCAGATCCTCTTCGTCGCTCCGGGGCTCTTCCCGATCCCCATCGTCATCACGGTCGCCCCCGAGGTCCTTTTCGCCCTCCCCCTCGTTGCTTTCGTCCTTCTGGGCGTCGGCGTCGTCGCGGGGCTACGGAGTCTGAGCCACCGCGAGTGAAGGTTTTAACGGGCCGGACGCTAGCTCTCGTGAATGACGGAGCTGGCTGCCCTCATTGAGGAAACTCGGGCCACTCGGCCTCACGACCCCACGCAGTACATCTCCGCCTGGACGGAACGGGAAGTTCTCGACGACGAGATCGTGGACGCCTTCGTCCTCATCCTCCGAACCAAGGGGTGTTATTGGGCCCGGAAGAGCGGCTGCTCCATGTGCGGGTACGTGAGCGACGGGTACGTGAGCGTCTCGGAAACAGACCTGCTGACCCAGTGGGACGCGGCCCTCGAGGCATACCGAGGCCAGCCCGTCGTGAAAGTGTACAACTCGGGCAATTTCTTCGATCCCAGTGAGATTCCCGCGCCGGCCCGCAGGCGCATTCTGGCAGACCTCGGCGAGCGATGCGAGAAGGTGGTCGTCGAGAATCTGCCGCAGCTGGTTCGTACCCCGTTGCTAGAGGAGGCCCTGGAACTCTGCCCACGCTTTGAGGTGGCCATCGGACTCGAGACGGCGGACGACTATCTGCGGGACCACACAATCAGCAAGGACTTCACGTTCGCACGATACAGAGAGGCGGTCCGGGTCGCGCACGCGGCGGGCGCCACCGTCAAGACCTACCTCCTGTTCAAACCTCCCTTCCTCTCCGAGGGAGCGACCATGCGCGACGCGATCGCGTCCGTCCGTGCCATCGACGGGCTCTCCGACACGATCTCCATCAACCCCACGAACGTCCAGAGGGACACCCTCGTGGATCGGCTGTACCGGAGGGGAGAGTTCCGCCCTCCGTGGCTCTGGTCCCTCGTGGAGGTGTTGAAAGCGGTTCGCGGGGCGGAATCTCGAATTCTCTCGAAGCCCACGGGTGGGGGCCAGCCTCGGGGGGCGCACAACTGCGGGCACTGCGATGCCGTCGTGCTGCAGGCGGTGGAGGACTACTCCCTCCAGCGCGAGGATTGGCTCGACGAACCGACATGCACGTGTAAGGAGGATTGGGGGACGTACGTGCGGGTCGAGGAACTCGCCCACACCTCCGTAGACCTGGATCGATTCCTCACATAGAGCCGTTCGAAGCCTCTTTTTGGCGGGCCCCGACTTGCCCCTCGATTCCATGCAGGCCTCCGACATGAAGCGAGGTCACGCCCCGACCTTGAAGGGGGGAGGCCTTTAGACCATCCGATGCGTTGTTGACCGCGTCGATCAACCTCGCGCTCTACCTGGTCAGCCTGACGCCCTCCCTGCAGATTCTGGACCCCATCTTCGGGATCTCCGTATCCCTATCCGTCGTCTACACGGGGGCAACGCTCCCGTGGCGGTCCGTGGAGAAAACTCCTGGGTCGCGCTCCCGGCCGGGCCGTCCTGGGGCGAATCGTGGAGCTGACGCACGGGGTGCCCGGGGTTCGCCGATGCCCCGACATCCCCATTCACGACTATGGGACGCACAGAGCGATCTCACTGACCATCCAGGTCAGGGGCGACCTGACGGTGGAGGAGGCTCATCGGATCGTGACCGAGGTGCAGCGGGTCGTGAGCCGGGAGCTCCACGCCGAGACGACCGTCCACGTCGAGCCCCCCCTAGCGGACGGGGAGGCCCCGGGGTCTTTGGAGGGCTTCAGCTCAGAGGAGCTCTCGCTGTCAGATGAGGAAGACTCTCGGCCCCGGAAGGGCCTACATGCCGAAGAGGGCGCCCAGACCGGCGGCGGCCTCCTCCTCGCTAACCTCTTCCTCTTCCTTTTTCTTCTTCTCCTTCTTCTCGTCCGGCTTCTGCTCCTTCGGCTTCTGCTCCTCCGGCGCGGGCGCGGGGGCAACGGGGGCAGCGACGGCCCCCTTCATGGCCTCCTCGATGTCGACGTCCTCGAGGGACGCCGCGAGCGCCTTGATGCGGGCGTCATTGGGCTTCAGGCCCGCCGCCTTCAGGACGCTCTTCAGGTTGGCCTCATTGACCTCCTGCCCTGCGACGTGGAGGAGCATGGCACCGTAGATGTATTCCATACGTTCACCTCCTCGATCTTCATCCAAAGAGAGAGCTGAGGCCCGCCGCGGCCTCCTCCTCGTCATCGGCTCCCTCGTCTTTCGCCTTCCCCTTCTTTACCTTCTTCGAGATCTTCTCGGGGGTCGACTCCGCTTCAGCGGATTCCTTTCCCGCCGTGCCGGTCCCGAGGTCCGCCTTCAACTCATCGTCCAGGCCCTCCGGTACGTGACTCGCCAGGGCACCCATCCGAGCGTGGGCCTCCGCGAGAAGGCGCGTCAGCACCTCCTCCACCGGGTACTCCGCCGCTAAAGCCAGGGCCAGGGCCCGCTCCTGGGCAATCCCCAGGAGGGTAGGCGTCGTATCGCGGGTGGGGTAGGCTATCTCGAAGGCCAGCAGATGGGCCTGCGTCGCGGCCGTGGCGAGGTCGCCCCGGATTTCTTCTTCATCCACGGCGAGATGTTCCGGAGTGTAAAGTTGACCGTCCTCGAGGACGCCACGCAGGTCAAGGCCCACAGTGAGGGGGAGAATCTCCATCCGCGTGAGGACCTGCGCGACCTCGGGCCGAATCTTCTGGCCGGCCTCGACCAGGACCTTGTCCTTCTTGATGACCACCTTCCCTCGCTCGATGGCGGCCGGTACGCCCGCCTTCTGCAATTCCCCCACGATGGGGCCCGGTTTGAAGGGGGTGTCGCCCTCCCGGACCACGATGTCCTCCGGTGCGACCTCGCCCCCCCGTGCCGGTGCCCGGGTCATCGTGGCCTGAAGTTCCTTGTAAAGGCGGAAGGGATTCTCCTCCGTGGCGACGAGGGCGGTGGGGCCCGCGATGAACTCCTCGAGCCCCTCGATGTCGGACCTCTCCGAGGCGGCGGTCACGAGGGCTCGACGGAGCAGTCGGTTCTTGATGATACGGAAATCCACGGTCCCCCGGAGTCGGGCCCGGATCTGCTGCATCTGCGGGGCCGGGATGCCCTCGATGCCGGCCAGGCCGACGACCCTAGCCCGGGTCAGCCAGTCGACGAGTTCGCGAACGGCGGCCGCCTTCGGATGGTCGATCGCGTCCGTCATCAGACCACCTTTACGGCGGGGCCCATCGTTGTCTTGACGTAGACGGACCCGATGTTCGTCCGGCCCCGCGGCAGCTGAGCCTCCACCCGTTTCAGGATTGCCTCCAGGTTCTCCGCCAG
>JAZGDV010000021.1:0-4218 GCA_036478175.1 Thermoplasmata archaeon | reverse complement strand
GCACGCCTCCGCCACCTCCCGCGATGACCACGGGGGTGGTTCCCTCCAGGATTTCACGAATGTGCGAGACGCCCACGACCTCAAGGGGCCACGGGGACGGAACCAGACGCCGAAACCCGCCTCGAGGATCCTCGGCCATCGTCGCCCCCAAACGCTCGAGCTCCCGGGCGCGCGACTCCGAAACGAGGGGGCCAATGGGTTTGGAGGGCGTGCGAAACTCGGGATCAGTCGGGTCCACGGCCACCAACGTGACGAGGGCTACGGGCGCATGCCCGGGGTCTTCGAGAGCTTCGAGGAGCGCGATTTGGATGGCATACCCGATCTGCGCCTGGGTCTGGGCCACCAGCACATCGAGGGGGCTGGGGGCCACCTCCCCCGCGGCGATTTCGCTCTGGGAGAGGAGGGCGCCCACTTGAGGGCCATTCCCGTGTGTCACGACCAGCCGGTAGTCCCGCTCGCGAAGCGCGAGGAGCGGAGGAGTCAGGCTGCGCGCCACATCCAGCTGACCGGTCCACGTCAATGGGCCGGTGGGAGGCGCGATGGCGTTCCCACCCAACGCGACGACTGCGAGCTTCATGAGACCAACCGGGCGTCTGTTCAGCTCTCGCCCCTATTAAACGGTCCCCGCTGGGTGCCCCACCTGCGTCGGCCACTTTCGCTGAACTCCCCCCTTCACGCTTATAGCTCCCGACGCGCCGACAGGAAGGCGTGACAGCATCTCCAAACCCTTAAGAGGGGGGCTCGAATACGCCCGCCGACGGAACGGATGGGATGCCCCGCCAGTCCTTTGCCGAGCGGTTAGCTGCCAAGCAAAGGGAGATTTCCGTCTCCGAGTTCTTCGAGCGAAACAAGCACATCCTGGGATTCGATTCGGCCAGCAAGGCCCTCCTGACCTCGGTCAAGGAGGGTGTGGACAATGCCCTAGACGCTTGCCAGGAGTACGGAGTCCTGCCAGACCTTCTCGTCCAGATCGACCGGGTGGACAAGGACGAGTACCGTCTGGTGGTGGAGGACAACGGGCCGGGTATCGTAAAGCGTCAGCTGCCCAAGGTGTTCGGTAAGCTTCTCTACGGCTCCCGCTTCCACACGTGGTCGCAGACGAGGGGCCAGCAAGGCCTAGGCATCTCCGGGGCCATCCTATACGGACAGATCACCACCGGGAAACCCGCCGTGGTCCGCTCGAAGACCGCCCAAGACGACGTGGCCTACCAGATCGAGCTTCTGATCGACACAAAACGGAATCGCCCTCAGGTCTTGAAACGAGACTTCCAGGTCTGGGATCGGGAGCACGGAACCCGTGTCGAGACGCACCTCCGCGGCCGTTTCATCAACGGGAGGCAGTCCGTCCTGAGGTACCTTCGCGCGACCGCCATCGTCAACCCCTACGCACGCATCGTTTTCCTGCCGCCGGACGGCCCGCGCCGAACCTTCGACCGTGTCTCCTCCGAGTTGCCCCGTCCTCCGGTGGAGGTGAAGCCCCACCCGTACGGCGTCGAGCTGGGCACCGTCCTGCAGATGGCCAAGGAGAGTTCCCACCGGCGCTTGACCGCCTTCCTCCAATCCGATTTCAGCCGAATCAGCTCCCGTGTTGCCAAGGAGATCTGCCGCGAGGCGGAGGTCCCCCCCGAGTCCCGCCCAAACGATCTCAGCCTGTCCAAGGCGAAACGTATCCATGCGGCCTTCCGCCGCGTGAAGATCATGGCGCCCCCCACCGACTGTCTCTCTCCGATCGGCCAACGACTCATCCGGACGGGACTCCGGAACGTGGTGGGATCGCTACGCCCCGAGTTCTATTCCCCTCCCGTCACCCGGCCGCCGGCCGTCTATGGCGGTCATCCCTTCCAGGCGGAAGTCGGGATTGTCTACGGGGGCGAGCTGCCGAGCGATCGGCCCGTCGAGATCCTCCGCTACGCGAACCGAGCACCTCTGCTCTACCAACAGGGCGCCTGCGCCACCGCCCAGGCCATCGAGTCCGTGGACTGGCGGCGGTACGGTTTGGAGCAGCGAGGGGGTCGGGGCATGCCGTACGGGCCCGCCATCATCCTCGTCCACGTGTGCGCGACCCGAGTCCCCTTTACGTCGGAAGCCAAGGAGGCCATCTCCCCCATCCCTGAGATCGTGGCGGAGATTGTACGCGCGCTTCAGGAGAGCGGGCGACGGCTCCGTTCCCACATGAACAAGAAGGCGCGTCGGGCCAGGACGAGCGAGAAGTTCGAGATCGTCCGAAGTGTTCTGCCCCTCATGGCAGAGAAGAGCGCCAAGATCACGGGCCGCTCGCCGCCCGACATCACGCGCACCATCGCCAAGATCATGAACGTCATCTGGATTGACGAGCGCGTCGTCTTCGAGGACGGACGGCACCACGTACGCGTGGAAGTGTACAATTACACAGGGGCCCCCAGACGACTCGCCCTCCACGCGGTGTTGCCCCGGGACGCCCTGGACGAGGCCACCTTGCAGCCTGCCCCCACGCAACTGCGCGCGGACGGGAAGGCGAGCTGGAAGCTGCCCCGGATCCTCCCCACCGAGAAGGTCGTCGTCGCCTTCGAGCTCGTGGGGTTGGGCCGGGGGGGATACGAAGAAGGGGGCCTCTTCGTGAGCGGCGTCCCCGCGACCCAGGTGGTGGGTGCGGAACCCCTCCCCGGGGATTGGGACCTGGAGGCGATGGGTTCGGAGGGAGGCGACCTATCGGGTGACTACCTCGCCGAGGAGGTGGCAGAACGTGGCTAGCCAGTCGCAGAGGGCACGCCAGCATGCCGTCGTACGGTCGCTCCGTGGGTTGGCGGAGACGGTCTACGAGCACCTGGAACACGGACGCATCCCGGAGATGTCCATTCCCCTTCGGACGAAGTCCAATATCCGTTTCAACGCCCGAACGGGAGTCTGGACTTATGGGAAGGCCAAGGGGACGCGATCGGCCAAGACACTCAAGGGGGCCAAGATGCTCCTCCGGACGCTCTACGTCCTCGACTTCATCCGAGAGATGATCCACGAGGGGAAGTCCTCCACCCTTCGGGAACTCTACTACATCTCCGAGGGCTGGGAACACGCCGGGTTCTCGACGCAGGATGAGAGCAACCTCCTGGCGGAGGACCTGGAGATCCTTACCGGAAGCCTTCGAGAGGACTTTCGCCTGCGACCGGAGGAGGACGGGGCGCGCGTGATGGGGGACCTCACCGTGGAGGAGGTGAACCGGCGGGGGGATGCCAAGCGGTTCAATTGCCGAGACGACGTGGGCGATTCGGGTTATGGGATCCCACACAACGTGGAGGCCGAGAAGTTGAAGCTCATCGAGTGCGACGCCGATTTCGCCTTGGCGATCGAGACCGGGGGGATGTTTGACCGGTTGGTGGAAAATCGGTTCGATGAGGACACGCGAGCCCTCCTGGTCCACATCAAGGGACAACCCGCTCGCGCCACACGAAGGTTCCTCAAGCGACTCAACGAGGAGCTCGGTCTGGAGATCTTGACCTTTACCGATGGAGATCCGTGGTCCTTCCGGATCTTTGCCTCCATTGCCTACGGGGCCATCAAGACCGCCCACATCTCCGAATATCTGGCCACGCCGACGGCCTCGTTCCTCGGGATCACGGCCTCGGACATCCTCAACTACGACCTCCCGACTGCCGACTTGACCCCACAGGATGCCAAGGCCCTCCGAGACATCCAGAGCGACCCCCGCTTCGGCGACGGCGGCTTCTGGCGAGACGAGGTGGAGTTGATGTTGGAGATGGGGAAAAAGGCGGAACAGCAGGCCCTGGCCAAGTACGGTCTGGATTACGTCACGGATGTCTACCTGCCCGAGAAAATCGCGCAGCTGGGCCTCGGCTAGGGGGCGTCTCCCTCGATCTCAGGCCCCTTCGGGGGTTCCTACCCCGGCGTACTCGCCCACCGCCCCCTTGGTCATGAGGCGCCTCAGTTCGGCCGTCCGGACCTTCAGGAGAATCACGTCTCCAAGGATGGCCAGGCTCGTGGGAATGTCCAGACGCCGCTTGCGCGTCGCCGGATTCAGCGTCCCCAACCTCTGGTAGGGTCTCCGATCGAGGAGGAAGGTCAGGCTGTCCACTCTCCAGAGGTTCGTGTCGATGTACGCGTCCTCCACGATGCCGAGGTTCCGTCCGTCCTGGGAGACGACGGGCATCCAGAGGACCCAGGGAAGGGCCATGGGTGGCTTGTCCGGTCGGATGAGGAAGTCCCCCAGCTTCTTCACCGGAGTCT
>JAZGDV010000020.1:0-2425 GCA_036478175.1 Thermoplasmata archaeon | reverse complement strand
CCCGGTACATCAGAGGAGACCCGAGGTTCCTTCGGGTTGGGGGGAGCCGGCGTAAGCTCATCTTCGCTTGGGCCACCAAGGAGTTCAGGAACCTGACTCGCATGCGGCAGTTCCACGTTCGGGTCCCGCCTCCGATCGTCGTTCGGGACAACGTCCTGGTCATGGGTTACCTCGGGAGCAAAACCCGTCCCGCTCCCGAGCTGCGTCACGTGCGGGTCGACGACCCGGAGCGCCTTCTCCACCTCCTCCTCCTGGACCTGAAACGGCTGCACCGAGCGGGCCTCGTGCACGGCGACTTGAGCGAGTACAACCTCCTCCTCTGGCGGGGCCTGCCCTATATCATCGACGTGGGCCAGGCGGTTCCGCTGGTGCATCCGCGGGCCGAGGAGTGGTTCCTCCGGGACATGCGGAACCTCGCGCGCTATCTGCGGACCCTCGGCCTGGACATCGACGAAGAAGAGCTGGGCCGTAGGGCCCGAGGTGGTTAGATTGCTGTACACACGCATTCCCATGGACCGGCTCGGCGTTCTGATCGGGCCCGAGGGCCGGACGAAGAAGGCCCTGGAGGAGATGACCGGCGTTCGCCTCGACGTCGACTCGAAGACGGGGGAGGTGACCATCGACGAGTCGGGGAGCGACGATCCCTCCCTGGGACTCCGGGTCAAGGACGCTGTGAGCGCCATCGCCCGAGGCTTCTCGGAGGCGCGGGCCCTCCGCCTCCTGGAGGACGAGACCTTCCTCCGTATCTACTCCGTGAAGGACTATGCCGACATGCGACCTCGACGGCTTCAGCTCAAGGGACGGGTCATCGGCACCAAGGGGAAGACCCGTTCCCTCATCGAGGAGCTGTCGGGCGCGTACGTTTCGGTCTACGGCTTCACTGTCTCCGTCATCGGTCGAACCTTTCCCCTGGATGTGGCCTGCCGAGCCGTAGAGATGCTCCTCCGTGGCAGCGAGCACGCGGCGGTCTATCGCTATCTGGAGCGCATGCGGTCGGCCCTCCGGGAAGAGGAGAAGGCCTTCTAGGGTCGGCCAAGCCTTTTTACCGCCTCCCTCCATCGACTTTCGGCCCGGGGTGGCCATGCGGAGGTTTGTCTACAGCTTCCAAGAGGGCGTCGGCCGGGACAGGGCCATCCTCGGGGGCAAGGGGTTTGGCCTAGCCGAGATGACGGGGCTCGGTCTCCCCGTTCCTCCTGGGTTCACCATCACCACGGCAGCCTGTCGGGCCTATCTGGAGTCCGGAAAACTCCCGGCGGGGTTGAAAGACGAGGTTAGCACGAACCTCCAGGCCCTCGAGGAGGCAACCGGCCGCCGGTTCGGGGACCCGGTGAATCCTCTCCTGGTCTCCGTGCGCTCGGGGGCCCCCGTCTCGATGCCGGGGATGATGGACACCGTCCTGAACCTCGGATTGAACGACGAGACGGTGAAGGGCCTCGCCCACCAGACCGGCAACGAAGCCTTCGCCCTCAACAGCTACCGTCGACTCCTCTCTATGTTCGGGGACACGGTCGCCGGAATCCATCGGTCGCACTTCGAGGAGCACCTGGAGCGGGTGAAGGCGGCGGCGGGGCTGAAGAACGACACCGAGTTGGACGCGGAGGCCTGGAGGGAGGTCATTGCGGCCTACGAGGCGGTCATGGACGCCGAGGGGCAGCGCGTTCCGCAGGACCCCCACGATCAGTTATGGGAGGCGATCTCCGCGGTGTTCCGCTCCTGGAACAGCGACAGGGCGGTGAAATACCGGGCGGAGATCGGCATCCCCGAGGACCTGGGCACCGCCGTGAATGTGCAGGCCATGGTGTTCGGCAACCGGGGCGACCACAGCGGGACGGTAGTCGACGTCCTCGAAGGTCTCCTTCCCGATGGCGCGGAAGGTCCGCTGGAGCCTGGTGACGTAGTTGGGGAGGGTCCGGGGAGAGAAGACGTCTTCGACGTCCTTCTTCCAGCGGTCCAGAATGGTCTGCCAAGGCGTGCCTGTCGTGGGCCGCGCGATGGCGGCGTGGTCGTCGTGCCCCGTGGTGACTTCGGCGAGGGCCCGGGCTGGGCCTTCGCGCTGCCTGAGGTCTTCCACAGAGGCACCATCCCTGGATTCGCGGGCGGCCTGATAAAGGTTGCCTCGGGGAGGAGACCGAGGAGACGGAAAAACAGAAGTTGGTGCCTCTGTGCTTGACGCCTCCCCGGTCGTCCGCGTATGTATCTCGCCGGCCTTAACCGTCACCGTCCAAGGCCTCCGCGACGTGTGTGTCTGATAGCCTCTTGATCTCGTCGAGCCGGAGCCGTCCACGCTCCAGGTTGTCCTCCCCCAGCGCCGCGAAGGCCGACTCGGCCCACGCAAGGCCCTGGGCCTCCAGCGCCTGGGCCAAGGCGAAGACGGCGTCCTCGGAGATCTGAACGTGGTCCAGGCCGAGGCGGCGTTTGGCCGCAA
>JAZGDV010000002.1:0-13080 GCA_036478175.1 Thermoplasmata archaeon | reverse complement strand
TGAGAGGCTTCGCCATGCCCTCGGCGGCGAGGACTGGTGGCGGGCGGAGAGCCCGTGGGAGGTCATGGTCGGCGCCATCCTGGCGCAGCAGACCACCTGGCAGAGCGTCGATCGGGCCTTGCGCTCGCTGAAGGCAGAGGGGCTGCTCCCGCCCGACGTCTTGGCCCACGCCTCACTCGGGCGCATTGAAGGCTGCGTCCGCCCCACGGGTTTCTATCGAACGAAGGCGCGTCGGCTTCGCCTCATGGCGGCCTTGGTCTTCGAGGAGGCCGGGACCCTGGAGGCCTTCTTGGCGCGCCCTCCCGATGCCCTGCGTCGAAGCCTCCTCGCGATGGAGGGGGTGGGGGAGGAGACGGCGGACGCCATCCTCCTCTATGCGGCGGGCTATCCCGCGCCCGTGGTGGACGCCTACACGCGGCGGATCCTGCAACGACTCGGGCATCCCCTGCCGAGCGGCTACGAGAGGGCGGCCCGCCACCTGCGGGAGCAGCTCCCCGATCACGTCTCGGACCACCGTCGGTTCCACGCCGTGATGGTGATCCTGGGGAAGGAATTCTGTCGGCCGACCCCGCGGTGCGCTCCCTGCCCCCTGCTGGACCTCTGCCCCCACGGCCAGGCGGTCGTGGCCGCCCTCCCCCCAACAGGGTTATGAGCCGTGGCCGATGAAGGCTCGTGCGCGTCCTCGTCACAGGGTCCACCGGCTTCCTGGGTCGGCATGTGGTACGGACGCTCGTGGATGCGGGGCACACGGTCCGCTGTTTTCACCGCCCGACCTCCGACCTCGCCCCGCTCGCGGACCTCGCCGTGACCTTCGCGGAGGGGGATGTACTCCTCCCGGGAAGTCTGCACGCCGCGGTCGAAGGGATGGAGGCGGTCATCCACCTGGTGGGCATCCTGCGGGAACGGGAATCCACCTTCGAGGAGGTGAACGTCGGAGGCGTCCGCCATCTGCGGGAGGCTTGCGAACGAGCCGGGGTGCCACGGGTGGTCCACCTGGGCGCGCTCGGGACCAGCGAGCGACACCCTACCCGCTATGCCCGAACGAAGGCCGCCGGGGAGAAGGTGTGGCGGGAGAGCGACCGAGCGTACGTCATCCTCCGTCCATCCCTCGTCCTGGGACCGGGCGGAGACTTCACGGAGCGCATCCTGGCCCTGATTCGACGTTACCGCCGGGTCCCCGTGGTGGGGAACGGGCAGAATCAGATCCAACCCATCTGGATCGGGGACGCCGTCCGAGCCATCGGGGCCGCCTTGCAGGCTCCCGGACGACGCACCTGGGAGCTGGTGGGGCCCGATCGCGTCACCTGGGACGCGTTCATCCTCCGCCTGGCGGAGGGCATGGGCCTGTCGCGCCGCCTTCGACACGTCCCCGCGGGCCTGGCGCGCGCCGTCTCCTCCGTGGGTGCCCTGGTCGGTCGGGAGCCAGCCGTGACACGGGACGAACTCTTCTTCCTCCGGCGGGACCTGGTGGGGCGGGCGGACCAGTTTCAGGACCTGGTGGGCGAGCCATCCACCCCGTTGGAAAGGTGGCTGCCGCGCCTCTTCCCTTGAAACGGCATGGCGTCCGGCCTGTCCGAAGACGAGCCTTTATCTTCCATGGGTGAGAATAGGCCCCTGATGGCGATGCGAGGCACCACACCTGAGGAGGCCATCCTCGCCCTCTCGCGACGGATCCAGAAGGGAAAGCTGACGCGGAGCGAGCTGCTCGTGCAGATCATGCGGGTCGGGCTCACGGAGCAGAAGCGTTGGAAGGCCATTCGGAGCGTGGAGGCAGGGAAGGTCGACATGCAGCAGGGCGCGGAGATGGCGGGCCTGGACCCGGACGTCTTCCGCGAGCTGCTGTCCTCCCACGGACGACCCTAGGTCCCCGGGGCGGGTCGGAGGCTTCCAGGGCACGTTGCCCGGGGCCGAGGCAAGGCTTATCACTCCCCGCGACGTTGTGCGGGGCTCGGGGGGGTTGCATCGCAGACTTGACTGTCGCCCAGCGCGTCATGCTCCACCTTTCGCTCTTCTCGAAGCAGCGGGATGAGTTTGACGTCCCCAAGGCCGTCACGCAACAGGGGATTGCGCAAGCCCTCGGGCTCAGTCGTTCGCACATCGCCCTCGAGCTCAAGAAGCTCCTGGAGGAGAGCTCCCTCGAGACCCGACTCGCCCACGTCCAAGGGGCCAGGAGCCGCCGAAAGGTCTACTTCAACACCTTCCAGGGGGGGCGCCTCGCCGCCACGTTGCGGGAGCGTGCCCACTCCGAGGTGGCGCGGTGGATCGGGCCCGACGGCGCCGCCGGCACGGGACCGGGGGTCGAGCTCATCCGCCTCGCCCGGAAGGAGGGGCGACCCCTGAGCGGGACGTATCTCGCCATTCTCGGCGGGGAGGTGGTGGACCTACGGACAGAACCGCCCGAAGTCGGGCCGCCCCCCGAGCCGCACTTCGTGGGCCGGAGCAAGGAGCGGGCGAGCCTCGAAACGTGGGCGGAGGAGGGTCCGCCCCTGATGCTGATCACGGGGCTCCCCGGGATCGGCAAGACGACGCTCGCCCGGACGCTCCTGGCCGACCGAAAGGGCGTCTGGGTGAAGGTCTTCCCCTTCGATAGCGCCGCCTCCCTCGTGGCGAGCCTCGCCACGGCCCTGAACCGGGTGGGTCGGCCCCGTCTGCTCTCCTACTTGCGCGGAAACCCGCTGGACTTCACGGAGGTGGGGGTCCTCCTGTCGACGGAAGCCTCGGGCCTTCTCCTGGTGTTTGACGACGTCACCGCCTCGCCCGAGGCCTCCCGGGTGCTCCGCTTGTTCCTGGACCCCCCGGTTCCCGGAAGCAAGCTCCTCCTCACGGCCCGAGAAACGCCCAGCTTCCTTGGCACCAAGGACCGGTTGGAGGGCCGGTTGGCCGAGATCCGACTGGCGGGCCTGAGCCGGGAGGAGACCGGGGAACTCCTCCACGCCCTGGGCCGGGACGAGGGGGTGGCTGACGCCTACGAGCTCACCATGGGGCACCCGCTTCTGCTCCGCCTCGTGGCCACCGGGGAGCTGCCCGAGACCCTCGCCGATACGGAGGCCTTCCTTCTCGACGAGGTCCTTGCGGACCTGGATAGCGAGGTCCACGAGGCCCTCTTCCAGGCCGCCGTCTTTCGTCGACCGGTCCCCCCGTCCGCCTTGGCCCCGGCCAGCTTCTCGACGTTCCAGACCCTCCGTCGGAAGGGACTGCTGGTGGCCAATCGGCCGGGCTATGAGGTGCATGACCTCGTGGCGCCCGCGATCCGAAGGCAGGTAGGCGAAGGACTCCGCGCCTTCCATCGGAGGGCGGCCTCGTATTGGGGGGAAGAGCGCGAGTGGATCGAAGCGGTCTATCACCTCGCGCGGGGGGGACGGGGCGCAGACGCGAAGGATCTGGTTCGGTCGCGGCTGGAGGAGATCCTGGAGACGGGGAGGGCGGCGGAGTTGACGAAGGTCCTGGACGAGCTACCGTCGGACCCCACGGTGTCTCTGGCCCGGGCAAGGGCGCTCGACTATCTCGGGAGTTGGGATGAGGCGGAGAAGGCCGTCGAGGAAGGACTGGCGGCGAAGCCCGGGGCGGAGGAACCCGGCCTCCTCCTGATCCGGGGCCGCATCGCGAGCAAACGCGGCGACCTGGCGGAGGCGAAGGCGGCCTTCCTGAGGGCAGAGGAGGAGGCCGTCCGACACGGCGCAGACCGGGAACGGGGCCTCGCCCTCTACGGGATGGGCATCGCCTGGCGGAAGGAGGGGCAGGAGGACCTGGCCCTGGGCGACCTGGAGCGAGCGGAGGCCATCTTCAAGAAGATCGCGGCCCGGCGTTCGCGGGGGCAAGTCCGCATGGAGAGGGGGGTCGTCCACCTCCAGGGCGGGCGCCCCGCAGAGGCCATCGAGGCGTTCCGCGCGGCCGAGCCCCTCCTGGCGACCCGAAAAGGGGACCTGGCCTACCTCCAGAACAACCTGGCAATCGCCTTCAAGGAGGAGGGGAGGTGGGAGGCGAGTTTGGAGGCGCTGGAAGAGAGTCGGCGCCTCGCGGAGGGCGCAGGAATGGTCCGTGGCCAGGCGTACGCCCTGGTGAATGCCGCCGACCTCCTGGCCCGCATGCGGGAGTTCGACCGGGCGGAGGCCCGGTGCAAGGAGGCCGAACGAGTCGCGCGGGGTCTGGACGACCCGGTCATGATCTCCGCCTGTCAGGCCAACCGAGGCCTCGTCGCCAAGGGGCGCGGGGACGCGAAGGAAGCCCTCTCGCTCTACGAGGAGAGCCTGCGGCTGCTTGGCCGGGAGGCCCGCGTGAGTCGAGCCAACCGAGAGGTGGAGATGAGCGCGGTGCTTAGGGAGATGGGCGAGACCGACCGGG
Source organism: Thermoplasmata archaeon (assembly GCA_036478175.1). Classification (GTDB taxonomy): domain Archaea; phylum Thermoplasmatota; class Thermoplasmata; order RBG-16-68-12; family JAJISG01; genus JAJISK01. The sequence goes on along the minus strand of JAZGDV010000002.1, from coordinate 8,739 downwards.
CCCAAGAGGTTCGGAACCGGGCCGCCGATGTGCTCGGGGAGGAGCGGGTGGAAGCCTTGCTCCGGGAGCTACCCTAGGACCTCCCGAAGTCGGACGAGGGCCCGTTTCAGGTCCTCGGTGGAGGTGGCGAAGGAGAGTCGGAGCCGACCCTCGCCCTCCTTCCCGAACGCCACGCCGGGGATGACGGCCACCCGGGCCTTCTCCAGGATCCTCTCGGCCATGGCGACCGAGTCCAGGTCCTCCTCGTACCGGACCCATGCGTAGAAGGTACCAGGGGGCTCCGCGCACTGGAGGCCCGGGATCGCGTTCAGCCCCTCCACGACGAGGTCCCTCCGTCGCGCGAACGCGCCGACCATGGCCTCCAGCGGTTCCTGGGGACCGCGGAGGGCCGCCACACCTCCCTTCTGGGCGAAGGAGGTGGCGCAGGTGATGGAGTGCTGCTGAACCGTGTTGATGGGCTTCAGCAAGTCCACCGGGGCCACGGCCCAACCCAGGCGCCACCCCGTCATGGAGTAGGTCTTGGAGAACCCGTTGACGGTGACGGTCCTCTCGAAGGCCCCCGGGAACGAGGCGACGGCGTGGTGCTGGCCTTCGTAGACCATTCGCTCGTAAATCTCGTCCGTCAGGATGAGAAAGTCGTGGTCCTCGGCCAGATCGGCGAGGCCCCGCAGCGCGGCGAGGCCATACACCGCGCCGGTGGGGTTGTTGGGGGTGTTGACCACGAGGAGACGGGTCCGGGGCGTGATACGCTCGGCCACGGCCTCGGGCGTCAAGGCGAATCCCCCTTCCTCCGGCGTGGGGACAGGCACGGGCGTGGCTCCGGCAAGGTGGACCATCGGGAGGTAGGACACCCAGCCCGGATCGGAGACCAAGACCTCGTCTCCGGGACCCGCGAACGCCATCATGCTGGCGAAGAGGGCATGCTTCGTGGAACTGACGAGGACGTTTTCCGCTCGAGCCGGGATGCCGTCCCGACTCGCACTCTGTTCCGCGATGGCCTCCCGGAGCTCGGGAATGCCCGGAGAGGGGGTGTACTTCGTGAAGCCTTGATCGAGGGCTTCCTTGGCTGCCTGCACGATGTGAACGGGGGTGGGAAAGTCCGGCTCACCGGCGGCCAGGGAGATCACGTCCTCCCCTTGCGCCCGAAGCTCGGCCACCCGGCCGGCGAGGCCCACCGTGGGAGACCCCTTGACCCGTTTCATCCTCTCCGCGACCATGATGGCCTCCTAGACCATCTCGGGTTAAAACCTGTCCCACAGGGGCTCAGCGATGGGCGTAGACGGCGACGACGGGGGGGCCCGGATCCTCGAGGCGCACGAAGCCAAATCGCTCGAACTGCAGCATCGTGCCCTCCGCGAGATCCCCCACGGCCTCTTCGGCCAGGCCCTCCACCTCCGAGGCGTCGGGCATGAGGACGGTGGCGGGGAGGCCCCGCGGGAGCCATTGCACCTTGGGGATGTCCCGGACCCGCCAGGACAGGAATTTCGCCCCGTCCACGAGGCGCACGTTGCACCAGTCTTTGAGGCGGATTTCCTCGCCCTCGTGGGCCTCCAGGTCCTGCCTCGCGAGGTAAACCTCCTCGGCGCCCGGGAGGGTGCGGGTCCCTCGCTCCGGAAAGTCGGGGTGGAGACGAGGGTGGGCCTCCCTTCGCTCCGGCAGCCCCTCGATGCGAATCGCGACGGGGTCGGGGACGAGGAAGTAGCGATTCGCGAGGGGGTCGATGAGGCGGCGGTTCTCCGCGTACAGCGTCTCGGCGGGGACCTCGATGTCGGTCAGGCTCAGCCCGAAGCCTTTGATGAAATCCCGCAGGGCCCCGGGCTGGATTCCCCGTCGCCGCAGGCTCTGCAGGCTCCAGGTCCGGGGGTCATCCACCCCGGCCAGTTCTCCCGCCTCGATCCGTCGATGCTGGCGACTCTTGCTCAGGTCGACCTCCTTCAGGCGAAGCAGCCCGAAGTGGATGAAGGCGGGTCCGTCCACCCCGAAGTAGTCCCAGATCGCCCGCTCCATTTCGTCCTCCATCAGGAGGTCCTTCCCCCGGAGGACGTGCGTGACGCCGAGGAGGTGGTCGTCCACCGCCCAAGAGAACTCCAGGAGGGGCCAGACCCGGTACCGGGTCCCCACCCGGGGGTGGGAGCGATCGCTGATTCGAAAGAGGACCCGGTCTCGGAACGCGGGGTTCGGGTGTCGCATGTCCGTTTTGAGCCGGACCACCGCCTGACCGGGGGCGAGCTCGCCCGCCAGCATCTCCTCCCAACGTCGGAGGTTCTCCTCCGTCTCCGACGCCCGGTGCTCGCAGGCCCGTCCTGCCACCCGGTTGGCTCGCAGCTCCGGGGAGGAGCAGAGGCACACATAGGCCCCGCCTACGTCCAGAAGGCGGCGTCCCCAATCGTAGAAGAGGGGGAGCCGATCCGACTTGTAAAGGACTTCATGGACCTCCACACCGAGCCATCGCAGGCCCTCCTCCACCTGCCCATACGCCTCGGCCAGGGGGAGCTTCTCGTCCGACCCGATGGTATCGTCGTGCACCAAGAGGAGCCGCCCCCCGTACCGTTTCGTGTACTCGTCGTTCAGGAGGACCATCCGGGCATTGCCGATGTGGAGGGGGCCCGAGGGGTAGGGCGCCAGCCGCATCACGACGACGTCCGATACGTCGGCCAGGTCAGGCAGGCCCTCCCGGCGCGTCTCGCGTGGCCGCTCCAGGAGCTCCGGGGCCAGGTCCTGCAGGAGCCTCCGCTGTTCCTCGGGGTCGAGGGCGTTGACCTCCTCCACGACCGAGGAGACGGTTTCCGCCACCTCACTCACCCGGTGTCGTACGTCGGGATCCGCCGCCAGGACCTTGCCCATGACGGCCTTGGTCTGGGCACGGCCCCCGTGCGAGAGGGCATTCTGGAGGGCGAACTTGCGGGCCAGCTCGCGCACCACGAGCATTGATGCCGAGCCTGGCTATTTAACCCCGTTTCACAGGAGGGCGGATCCTTCGGACCTGGGGAGACCCTCTCCTCCATGCCGGGGTCCTCGTACGGAGGGTAGAAGGTTACCAGGGAACCCTTATGTAATACATTGTAATGGCGAGGCCCGTGAGCACGCGAACACCAAAGTCCGTGGTTCGGAGCATCCGGATCACCAAGGAGCTGGATGACCTGATCCGGCAGGAAGCGAAGGGTGCGGGGGTCACGGTGAACGGGCTGATCTCCTCGATCCTCACCAAGTATGCGGAGTGGGATCGCTACGCCGATCGATTCGGCTTCGTGACCGTCCCTCGGGACGGATTCCGCACCCTGATCGACGCCGTCGAGGAGGAAAAGCTCATCGAGATCGCAGAGGAGTTCGGGCCCGCGAAGACCAGGGAGATGACACTCCTCTGGTTTAAGCGGGTCAATCTCGAGACGTATCTCCGGTATCTCTCCGTTCAGATGCGCTACGGGCGGTTGGCGGATTACGAGATGCAGGCGGGCGCGGACGGGGATACCATCTCGCTTCACCACGGCCTCGGCGCCAAGTTTTCTCTCCTCCTTTCTCGAGGGATCGAGCAGGTACTCGCATCGATCCCGAACCTCGCTCCGCAGCTGTCCGTTGAGGAGAACGCCCTGGCGATCCACTTCCCGCCCGGCACGCTTGAGCGGAGCCCGGTTGCGTAAGGGTAAAGGCAAGCACGCCCCTACGGCGGCCGGTTCCCTTGCCGCTAGCCGAAGACCTGGCGCGGTTCTCCTCGGTGCAGAGGGTCGAAGAACCCGTCGAACTTGACCTCGCCGTCACGAGGATTCTGCGGGGCGACCAGGAACGGGTGGTCTACTTCACCGACTTGGGTGGGCGTCCCGCCGTAGGCAACCTCTGGGCCTCTCGTGCCCGCATTTGCGAATCGCTGGGCGTGTCTCGGGAGAAACTCCCCTTTGCCATTCTCGACGCCATTCACCACCCGATTTCCGAAGAGATGACGAAGGACGCGGGGTTCCTTGCGGGGGAGATCCCCGATTTCGACCTCCTCGAGGACCTCCCCGCCCCCCGTTGGTACCCGGACGAACCGGGTCGCTACCTCACCTCCGCCATCGTGGCCGCCGAGTGGGCGGGGAAGAGGAACCTATCCTACCACCGGATGCTGGTCCTCGACCGCGACCGATTGGTTGCGCGGCTGGTCCCGCGACACCTCCGCTCCATGATGGAGACCGCCCTGAATCAGGGAGAGGAGATCCCCATTGCCATCTTCATCGGCGCGCCCCTCCCTGTCCTCCTCGCCGGGGCCATCTCCCTCGAGTACGACTCCGACGAGCTCCACATTGCGGCTTCGTTGACGCGTGCCACGACGGGCAAGAAGCTCGAGGCGGTCCGGCTCCCCAACGGCGTGACGGTCCCCGCGGACTGCGAATACGTCCTCGAGGCGCGCATCACCGGCGAGACGCACGAGGAAGGGCCCTTTGTGGACGGCACGGGCACCTACGACCGGGTGCGGCAGGAGCCTGTAATCCGGGTCACTCGCCTCTACCGTCGGCCCGACGCGGTCTACCATCTCATCCTGTCGGGGGGACAGGAGCATCATCAGCTCATGGGCATGCCTCGGGAGCCTTTGATTCACGAAGCGGTCACGCGGGTGGTCCCTCACGTGGCCGGCGTTCGGCTCACGGAGGGGGGGAGCTCCTGGCTCCACGGGGTCGTCGCCATTCGGAAACAGCACGAGGGGGACGGGAAGAACGCGATCCTGGCCGCCCTCGGCGGACACACCTCCATGAAGCGGGTCGTCATCGTGGACGAAGACATCGACATCTACGACGACCGGGATGTGGAGTGGGCCCTGGCCACCCGGTTCCAGGCGGACCGGGATCTCCTCGTCATCGAGGGAGCGAAAGGCAGCTCCATCGATCCGAGCGCGGGGGACACCACCGCCAAGATGGGTCTGGACGCGACGAAGCCGCTGGGCCAACCCGAGTTCGACAAGCCTTCCCTCTAGGGAATTCTCCCGCCGCGAGGCGTTGCCGACGGCCCGCTCTACGGGACCTGGTAGACATCCGGATTCTCCGGACCCTCGACCTCCAGGAATCCTAAGGCGCCCTTGTCGATGGTCCGCGATATCGCGTGGTCTACGAGGAGGTATCGGGCGGGCACCTCGAGTTTCAACTCAACGGCCGTCGCGCCTCCCGGGAGGGCCAGCGTGGTCTGCACGCTCAGGGCGGGTGGGGAGACGAGGTCGCCCATGGTGTACACGCGGTCGAAGATCTCACCGATCACATGGAAGGAGGAGATGAGGTTCGGCCCCGCGTTGCCGAAGAAGATGCGAACGGTCTCGTTCGTGTTCGCCTTGAGGGCCTGGTCGCCCGTCAAAGCCTGGAAGCGTCCGTTGAAGACCACGTATTCCGGCTGTTCGTGCCGCATTTTCTCCCCGTCAAACTCATGGTGCCCCGGCGTCCCGGGCCGGTACTTGGAGTAAAACTCGCCCTGCACGACATAGAACTCCCGGTCCACCGCAGGTAGGCCGCCTGTCGGTTCCACCAAGATCATCCCGTACATCCCCATGGCGATGTGGGAAGGGATGTGGCCCGAGGCGCAGTGGTACATGAAGATTCCCGCGTTCAGCGCCTTGAACCGGAAGGAGGTCTCCTGGCCGGGGGGCGTCTGGGTCGCGACGGCGCCGCCGCCCGGTCCCGTCACCGCATGGAAGTCCACCGAGTGGTTCAGGGTGCTGGTCTCGTGGTTCCGGAAGTGGACCACCACGGTATCGCCAAGCCGCACCCGGAAGAAGGGTCCGGGGACGGTCTCGTTGAAGGTCCAGTAGCGGAACGTGGCGCCCGGTTCGATCTCCGCCACGACCTCCCGGACTTCCATGAAGATGTGGACCGTCGCCGTGACGTTGCGGGCGATCGGGGGCGGCAGGTCCGTCGCGTCCTTGGCGATGTCGGGAACGTCGACGGGAAGAGCGGGACCTGGGCCCGAGGGACCGGTGCCTCCCCCTACGATCAGGAGGCCCTCCATGCCCAACTCCCTATGCCCGGGGACCGTGCAGTAGTAGGCGAAGGAGCCGGCTTCGTCGGCGACGAAGGTGATGGAGTCGCTCGTGCCGCTGCCCATCAACCGCTGGGTCTGCACATCGTAGCCTTCCACCGCGAGATCGTGCTCGAGGGACTCGCCGTTGGTCACGGTGATGGTGACCGTGTCTCCCATGGCCACCTCCAGAACCGGGTTCGTCACGCCGTCGATGGACCCCTCCACGCCGACGTACCCGCTGAGGAAGGCGCGAAGCTCAAAGTCTACCACACCGGAGGGGGCGGGTGGCGTCCCCAGTCGACCCGCAAGGAAACCGAAAGAGGCCCCTCCCGCGGCCGCGATCAGGAACGCGCCAAGGAAGACGATCAACCACGTTCTCGCCGTCGGACTCTCACTCTCTGCCGGAGCCATTCCATCGCCTCTTGGCCCCCGATTTCACGCAGGGTACCGGTGGGCCTTACGTGGGATGGTAGGCGAACGACTAAACGATTCTCCCGAACGGGTTCGGGTCAACGGGGCTGCTTCATGAGTCCGTGGAAGTAGGCGTGAAGGACCTTCGCCTCCCCCGTCCTGAGGATCTCGGAGAGCGTGGACTTGGCCACACCCAGTTTCTTCGCCATCGAGGTCAGGTTGATTTTCTTTGGAAACTCAAAGTAGCCCAGACTGTACGCCAGGCTGATGACCTTTTCCTGCCGGTCCGTGAGCATGCCCTTTGTCTTCGCCGATCGGATGGAGAGGAGCTCCACCCGTGGCCCCCCGTCCAGGGACTTCATGAGATCCTCGACGGTGCTCCGCTCAGGCGCGATGATGTGCCACACCAGCCCGCCGTCCCCCATCGCGGTCGCGTCGGTCAGGAAGCACTCCGACTCGGCCAGGGAGTGGCACGCCTGGCAGTCCTTCACTTGGACTGTGGCCAGGATCCTCCCCTTGGGGGGTACCTCCGCCTCGACTCGCAAGACATCCGGGCTGCCCTCAAGAGACGCGATCACCTCGGCCGGGTCCGCTTCTCCTAGCTCAATCTCCACGAGGCTCTGCAGAACGCCCCCTTCGAGGTCCTTCTGCTCGACGACGTTGACCGTAGCCCCGTGTTCCGTCATCAGGCGGGTCACCCAGCTGCAGGGGAGGTGGACCCGTAGGACGGCTTCGATCATCGCGATCACCTATTGCGGCCCGTCCTATAAGTCCGGGCTTCCGGGCTCGAGCCGGGCGGCACGGGTCCGCCCGGGGAATCGCGGACGATAACCGACGCGACACCTTTTAGAGGCGGGGGCTCGTGGTCCAGACGGCATGCGCCGGGCCCTCCTTCTCCTCCCCCTTCTCTTCGCGGTCCTCCACCCGCTGGGGGTCGCGGGAACGGTGTCAGACCCCGAACCGGTCCTGGTGTCGGGCCCCCTCCTGACACCCCCGAACCCCGCGGTGTACGCGACCCCGCCCTTCGTGCTCCAAGTGGGCCCCCAGCCCGTTTCCATCCGGCCGGCGGAGGCCACGGAAGAAGTCATCGCCGTCCTCGTGGATTTCCCGGACCAGGCGGCGATCCGCAGTCCCGGAGCCATCGGTGACCTCCTCTTCGATGCGGCCCCCGGGGCTTCCAGCCTCCATGCCTTTTATAGAGAGAACAGCTACAACGCCACCCAGATCGTGGGCGCCACCACCGGGCAGTGGCTGCGGATGGGGCAGACGATGGCCTACTACGGGGAGGATGGCGACGGCATCGACGACGCCAACGGGCCCGTGTACTGCCTTGTGGTCGATGCGGTCCTGGCCGCCGACGCGGAGGTCGACTTCTCCCAGTACGACACCGACCGCAACGGGGAGGTCGATCACCTCATCATCGTCCACGCGGGGGACGGCCAAGAGACCAACGCCAGTCCGAACCTGATCTGGTCACACCACTGGGCCATCATCGATGCGCGCCAGTGCGGACACCCCAGCATGAGCGTCGTGCTGGACGGAGTCCAGATCCGCGAGTACCTCCTCGCCGCGGAAGGGTCGCCCCTGGGGGTGTTCGTCCACGAGTTCGGCCATGACTTCGGGCTTCCCGACCTGTATGACGTAACGGGTCTCACCCTGGGCATCGGCGTGTGGGGGACGATGGGGACGGGGTCCTGGAACGGGGTCCCCCGGGGATCGATCCCCGCCCACTTCACCGCCTGGTCGAAGGCCCACCTGGGGTGGTTGGCCTTCTCCGTCGTGAACGACGCCCTGACCCCCGCGTCGATCCCGGCCCTGGCCACGAGCGCCGTCGCCTACAAGCTCCCCATCAAAGACACTTCCCGGGGCGAGGAATACTTCATCGTGGAGAACCGACAGCGCCTGGGCTTCGATCAGGGCCTGCCCGGCTCGGGCCTCCTCATCTGGCATGTGGACGAGACGGTCAGCAGCAACGTCAATCCAAACCGCCGGCTGGTGGACCTGGAGGAGGCGGACGACGGCCGCGGAACCTTCTTCGCCGACAACCCCACCCAACCCGGGGACGCCTGGGCAGCCGACGCGCTGGGGTTCACCCCCGACACCGTCCCGGGCAGCGGCGACAACGACGGGGCGCGTACGGGCTGGAAGGTCACGGACATCAGCGCCTCGCAGGGGGTGATGCAGGCGAACATCAGCGTGGGTGTGGCCGTCGACGCGGCCGTCCTCGACGTCGCCCGTCCGAGCTTCGTTCCCCTCAATCAGTCGGTCCCGGTCAACGTACGGGTCACCAACCGCGGCCTCACCACCATCTCCAACGGCTCCCTGAGCTTCGAGGTCTTCTACGAGGAGTACAAC
>JAZGDV010000019.1:0-6966 GCA_036478175.1 Thermoplasmata archaeon | reverse complement strand
TGCCAGGTTGTCCCGTTTGGTTATTATCTACCCGAGGGTTATTAAGGTTTTTGAAGCGGAGGCTGCGGGGGTCGGCGCCCTAGGCCACCGACCTGTCCTCGGCGTCACGGATGGGGCCGCGCTCGGCTCCGCACTTCTCGCACCTGAGGTTGTACCAACCGGGCTTCTCGGTCTTTCTCACCATGGCCTCCTCGCCGCACTCGGGACAGGTGTACGCCGTGGCCTGCGCCCTCCCTCGGCCCTACCCGTACATGATCTTCGACCGCTCCGTCAGGCCCTCAACGCTCTCCCTGTGCTGTGCCATGTTCTGCTTCAGGCGGCTCTCGATGATCTCCGCCCTCTCATAGAGGGGCTCGGCGTCGATGTCGATGTGCGGTACGATGGGGTCGATGGCCTCCAGGAGCTTTGCGGAGGCCCGGGCATCGGGGAACTCCCGGGAGGTCTCGGCGAGGAGGACCGTCACGTTCAATCCCCGGTCCTCGGCCAAGTAGCTCAAGGGACCGGCGATCCCGCTGATGACGCCCTCCCCCAGGGGCTTCACGCCGATCTCCTTCAACCTGCCGAGGGTCTCGGCATTGTTGCCGGCTCCGTAGACGACGGTGTCGGGGGTGCCTTCCCGGCGCACAAATCCTTCCAGCACGACCATTTCCCGCACTTTCTTATCCAAACACCAAGAAATGAGGGCGTCGGCCAGCTCATAAAGCACCGCGCCGGAGGGCGTCACCTCCGCCTGGAGAACGGCCAGTTGATTGCACATTCCGTCCACTCCGCAGACCATGGGGGCCGCGTGAATGCGGACGGGGCTCATGGTCTGGCCCTCCACCAAGATCGCCATGGGCGGAAAGTCATCGGATCGAAGGGATGCGATGCGCTTCAAGTCGAACTGGGAGACGAGAAAGTCCGTGGCGATGCGGCCCACGAGTCCGACTCCAGGAAACCCGACCACGCAGAGGGCAGCGGAGAGATCCATCTCCACGTGGTCCACCACACGAATCTGGGAAGCCATAACTCACCCATTCATCGGACGGGCCCTAGATAAACCTAGCTGGATGGCTCGTCCTCCAACTCGGTGGCGGGGGACCCCGCCGTCCCTTTCGACAAGGCCTCAAGCTGTCGCAGTCGATCGAGGAGCATCCGCTCTCGAGGAATCCCCACGTACTCGATGCGACCGTCGACCACGAGGCCCGGAGCATAAGAAATCGGGAACTGGGACGCGTAATCCGGATCCTTCCGAGGGTCCACTTCGCGGTACTCCAACTCGGGCATCTGTTCCCGTACCCGGGCGAGAACCGCCCGAGCCCGAGCGTGTTGCTGGCCCGTGGGCGACTTCAGATAGACCAGCTCCATGCCGTGCGGAAAGGGCCGCCGTCTTAGAACCTTTCGTGGTCCGTCCGAACCCGGCGGCCCGATTCGCCCCGAACCGAAAGCCTTTGGTTCCCCTTCGGTTGGGGGAGTCCATGCTCGTCATCGTGGCTTCCCTCCCGGACGCGGCGAGCGTCAACATTCGGAGTCGGCTCCTCGACCGGGCCTCCTGGGAGGAACACGACAGCTTCGATGGACATCCCGTCTATCGCCGCGAGGATCGCATTCTGCTCACCATTCGGGATCTCCACCTGGACCGGGATGGCCTCGACGAAGAGATTCGGACCAGCCTGGGCTTGGATCCCGAGGTCCTCATATTTGCCTCGCGTCACGCCAGCCGACAGGGGATCCCCAGTTTCACCGTCCACCCTCTGGGGAACTTCGGCCCCGCCGACTTCGGCGGCCATCCCCATCGGCTTGTACCCACGAGCCCCGGTTGGATGACCCAGGCATTGCGTCTCCTCAAGGCGAAGGCGAGCGGCTACCCCTACGAAGTGACCTTTGAGGCCACCCACCACGGCCCGTCCCTGGAGACGCCCGCCTTCTTCGTAGAGCTGGGCAGCTCCCCCGCCCAGTGGGAGGAGGAAGGACCGGCGACTGTCGTCGCGGATACCTTGTTGGCGATGCGGGCCCGCGACGACCCCGTGCTCCTCGGTGTCGGTGGCGGCCACTACGTCCCCCGCCTGACCGACGTCGCCCTGGGACGGCGCGTATCCTTCGGTCACCTGATCCCGTCCTACGCCGTCGAGACCCTCAGCGACACCGTCTTTCGGGAGGCCGTGGCGAAGACCCCTGGAGTCCGTCTCGCCTACGTGCACCGCAAGGCCCTCAAGGCGCCGGACCGACGGCGGATGCTCGACCTGGTGGAGGAGGCCGGGCTGCGGGTCGTCCGCCAGCGGGATCTGGAACCCCTCGAAGACCCGGCGCGAGGGAAAGACCTTTAACGCCTCCTCCGGATAACTCCACGGGAGGAGAGGTTCGTGCTCAAAGAGTGTCGCTCCCATGGATTCTTTCGTGGCGAGGTCTGCCCGAACTGCGGCGACGAAGGCAAGTTTCTGCTGAACGAACAGGAGTTGAATCACCTGGGCCGCACCATGGCGGGGATCCTGCGCCACTTCCCCCAGCGCTTCGGGCTGGAGATGTCGCACAACGGGTGGGTGGACCTGGCGGACCTGGTGACCGCCCTCCGCATCCGCCACAGGAAGTTCCGTTTCCTGAAGGGCCATCACCTCATCGCCGTCGTCCAGACGGACCCGAAGGGGCGCTACCAGTTCGACGAAGGGCGAGTCCGGGCCACCTACGGCCACTCCCTTGACCTGGAGATGGACCTGCCGACCGATAACATCCCGGAGGTCCTCTACTACCCGACGACGGAGGAGGAGGCGGGGATTCTCCTGGAGATCGGCCTCAAGCCTTCGGACCGCCGGTGGGTGCATCTGAGCGACACCCTGGAGAGCGCGATGGAGGCGGGGAGGGTCCGCTCGGACAGCCCCGTCATCCTGGAGGTGGACGTCGAGAAGGCCCAGGATGCAGGGATCGTAATCCAGAAGGCCGGGAAGGTCGTCTACATCACGACGGAGGTCCCTCCCGAGTTCCTCGGGAAGCAGGAGTAGCCTTCAGGTGATGATGCGGGGCAGCTGCCCCGAATCGAGGGCCCGACGAATCTCCAACGCCAGCCGGCGCCCCGTGCTCATGCGCGACCGCCAGAGCACGTTTCCGTACGGGTGGCCCACGGCCATGTGCACGTTGGTTCCCCCTCCGATGCGGGGCGAGACATCGTAGATGAAGAAGTCCAGATCCTTGTCCACGCAGGTCTGCAGGGTGAAGGGGCCGATGACGCCCGGCGGGAAGTGGCGCTGCGTCGCCTCCACGTAGCGCTCGGCCAACGGGAAGATCTTGCGCAGGAGAGACTCCCGGAGGGTGGCGGAGTTGTGTCCGGTCACCACGTACTCGGGGTCCCGTTCGTCGCCCCGGAGGGTCAGCTGCTGCTCCGCGGGAAGCCGGACGTGGCCGTCGAGGGACGTTTCGAACCGCCAGTCGACGCCCAGGAGCTCCAGGGGCTCCCCCGTCCCCTCCAGGGGCGAGTAGAAGAAGTCGAAATTGAAGACGGGGCCCACGATGTACTTCTCTATCCGTGCGGCCGCCAGGTCCTCGGCGGTGATGACTCCGCCCTCCAAGAGGCGGCGGGCCTTCTCGTCGTACTCTTCCCGACTCGCGGCCGTGAAGAAGCCGCGCTCCAGGCGCTTCACCTTGTGAGGAAGCTTCACGATGACGAGGGACTCGATCTCGTCGGGGCTCGTGTAGTGTTGCGGGTACGGGAGCCCCGCCTTCTCCAGGATCCAGTAGTACCCCTTCTCCTCCGTCCGCTCCTCCGAGCGCATGAGATTGCGACTCCCCACCAGGGGCAGGGCAAACGCATCCTCGACCTCCTCCAGTCCCACGTAGGAGACAAAGGAGCGGTTGGGGACGAAGAGGACGCGCTTGGTGCGTAGCTTGTCCTGGACCTCCGGGGAGATCGCCTCCCGGAACTTCGGGAGCACGAGGGCCTCGTCCACCACCCCTCGAAGGACTCGTCCCTTCGCGTCGCGTTCCGCCTTGAAGTAGCGGGTGTACGGCTCCTCCCGGCCTTCCTCGCACAGGGCCAGGGTCCGAAAGCCCTCGTCCACTGCTCCATCGCAGACGTCGAGTGCGGAGTGGGAAGCCAGGACTCCGACGGTCGGCCTCTCGGAGCCGTAGCTCTTCAGGACTTCCCACACCTCTTCCCTCGCGATCATTTCCTCGTCGTTGCAACCTCCGGCCGCTAGATAAACCTCCCCGGCCGCAGGAAACCTATTCTATCGTTGCGCGATGGCCACGCACGGATGAGGAGCAAATGGTGGGGGTGGGGGGATCCGGACATACGATATCCGGAGCCATTGCTCCCGCGCACCCTCGCGTACCTGGAGGGTCTCGGCATCCGCTTCACGGAGCCCAGAGACGAACCGCAGCCCCCCGCCTTGCCTCCGACCGCCTTGACCGAAACGGACCGGGAAGCGCTCGCGGCCGTTTGCGAGATCGGCACCGGTGAGGAGGAGAGGCTGGCCCATTCCTTGGGAAAGAGCTATCTGGATCTTCTCTCCGCGTGGAAGGGAGAACTGGAGCGGGTTACCGACGCCGTGGCGTACCCCCGCGCGGCGCGTGAAGTGGCGGCACTCCTTCGCGTGGCGGCGGCCCAAGGGGTGGCGATCGTCCCCTTCGGCGGGGGGACCTCCGTCCTGGGGGGTGTATCCCCCGTCCGAGGGGTCCACCACGCCGCGCTGACGGTGGACCTTCGTCGTCTGAATCGCGTCCTCGAGGTCGATGAGGAATCCGGCCTGGTCCGGGTCGAGACCGGCATCGCGGGCCCGGACTTGGAAGCGGCCCTCGCGGACCACGGCCTCACCCTGGGCCATTACCCTCAGTCCTTCCACTTTTCCACCCTGGGAGGTTGGATTGCCACCCGCTCGGCAGGCCACGCTTCGGGCAGATACGGTCGGATGGAGGACCTGGTCCAAGCGCTCACGGTCCTCACGCCCGCGGGCGAGGTGAAGACCACAGAGGCCCCGGCCCGCTCCACGGGCCCCGAGCTGAAGCATCTGTTTCTGGGTTCAGAGGGACGACTGGGCATCGTCGTGGAGGCCGTGATTCGGGCCCATCCTGCGCCCGAAGTGACCGTGGGGCGAGGGTTTCTCCTTCCGTCTTTCCCGCAGGCACTCGACCGCTGTCGCGGAATGATCCAGGCCGGGATCCGGCCGGCCACCGTGCGCGTGTCCAACGGGGGGGAGACGCGGGCCCTCATGGCCTCCCGGGGGCTCAAGAGTCAGGAGGCAGGGTCCTTCGTCCTCCTGGAGTTCAGAGGCCCGGCCGAGCGGGTCCCTGAAGAGATGGACCGGGCGATCGCCCATTGGACCGAAGGCCGAGTGTGGGATCTGGGCGGGGAGGCCGCTTCAGGGTGGGAGGAGGAGTACTACCGGGCTCCCTACCTTCGGGACGAGCTGCTCGCCCGAGGTCTCTTCGTGGAGACGCTGGAGACCGCCACGAGTTGGAGCAACCTGGAAACCCTCTACGGCGCGGTGAAGGAGGCCCTTGAGGAGGCGTTCAGGACAGGGGGCACGCCGGGGGCGGTCCTGTGCCACCTCTCTCACGCCTACCGCGACGGGGCGTCCTTGTACTTCACCCTCCTCACCAGCCGGATTCCCGGAGAGGAACGGACGCAATGGGAGGCCGTGAAGACGGCGGCCACGGAGACGCTTCTGGATCTGGGCGGTACGCTCAGCCATCACCATGGAATCGGGCTGGACCACCGCCGGTGGATGGAGAGGGAGCATGGTCCCGTCGGGATTCGGGCCCTCCGTGCGCTCAAGGGAGCCCTCGATCCCAGTGGGATCATGAATCCCGGCAAGGCGTGGGAGGACGCGGCCTGAAGCGCAGCACGTTCGACGGGCGTGGCCGGCAAGCCATCCTGGATGACCTCCCGGACCGGTACGACCTCATCGTGATCGGTGCCGGCATCAACGGATGTGGCATCGCCCTCGAAGCCGCCGGCCGGGGCTACGGGGTGCTTCTCCTGGAGCAGGGGGATATCGGAAGCGGGACAAGCAGCCGAACCTCCCGCCTCGTCCACGGAGGCCTCCGATACCTCCGGGATGGGAAGGTCCGACTCGTTCGTGAGGCGAGCCGGGAGCGGGACTGGCTTCTCTCCCAGTTCCCCCACCTGGTGAAGCCGCTTCGCTTCCTGATCCCCTTCTATCGGGGGGAGGGACGCCACTGGATCACTCGCATCGGCCTGTGGTTCTACGACTACCTCTCCGAGTCAACAGACGTGGCGAAGCACCGAACGGTCACCGCGCCGGAGGTCGTCGCCGCCGAGCCCCGCATTCGGCGGGAGGAGCTCATCGGGGGGGCCTTCTACTATGACGCCTGGACGGACGACTTCCGCCTGGTCCTGCTGAATGCCAAGAGGGCCCACGCGGCGGGAGCCCACATCCTCACCTACGCCCGAGCGGAGGAGATCCTCATGGACGCGGGGCGGGCGAAGGGCGTTGCCTTCCGGGACATGCTGGAAGACCGTCTGTACGAAGTCCGATCGGAGGTCGTGGTCAACGCCACCGGCCCTTGGAGTGACGGCGTCCGGCGAATGTTGGGCCGATCCCCCCGCCTACGGCCCACCAAGGGGGTCCACCTGCTCCTCCCACGGATCCAGGTCGGGAACATGAACGCCGTGGTCATGCGCTCGCCCGACGACGGACGTTTCGTCTTCGCCATTCCGTGGCGCGGCTTGACCCTCGTCGGCACCACGGATACGGACCATCGCGGCGCGCCAGAGGACGTCCACGCCGACTCCGAGGACGTCGCCTACCTCCTGGACGCCCTCAATCGGACCTTCCCCCTCGCGCGAGCGGAACCGGACGACGTGATCAGCACCTACGCGGCCCTTCGGCCGCTCGCCGGGCGATCCGGGATCCCGGAATCCTCCGTCAGTCGGCGGGAAAGGATCATCCAGGATGCGCCGGGACTCGTCACCCTGATTGGCGGGAAGCTCACCACCTACCGGAGCGTGGCTCAGCGGGTCGTCCGTCGAGCCCT